>NZ_JBXWPD010000012.1:0-152560 GCF_059611225.1 Ruegeria sp. CDSA246
TAATCAAACCAACCAGATGAGCCACATCCTCTCTTAGATCAGAGCGCCATCTGTCCCAAAATCCCTGACGACGGACACAAGGGTAGGTCTTTATTCTGCGGTCGCAGATCGCATTGCAGCCGTCCGCTGCAAGAGCAATCTTTTGGGTTGGGTGAGCTCACAGTCCGCGGGCGAAGCTACCTTTGAGGCAGGTTACATCTAATTCAGATGTATGAACAAAACTGACCTTGTCCACGGCATGGAACAATTCTTGAGAATTCGTGGGAATTTTCTGAGACACGTTCAAACACTGGCTGCGAGACCTCAGTGTTAGTTTTTGCGGAGTGATGCAAGAGCCGTTTTAAGTATCTCTAAGCTTGCGGCGCGTTCTTCTGGTGTCATCGAGCTCGGGTCCAACACCATTTGAAAATTCGGGTTTTCATATACTACTTTTTCTGCGCACGGTCTCGATTTCTTTTGACCCAAGACACGGTATGTCATGACAGGTTGAGCCACGCCTTTGACTTGGATAGCTCCAACTTCTTCGGTCTCTATTTCGTGGTTCACGTGCGCCCAGGTTTCGTACGAGATGTAAATCTCTCCTTCCTCGGCCTGATGCTCCAACCTTGATGCCACGTTCACAGAGCCGCCGATAATAGTGTAATCCATTCGGTCGTCACTTCCAAAATTCCCAACCGTACAAAAGCCTGTATTGATACCTATACGGCATTGTAAATGTTGCCTTATTCCATGACGAATCCATTTTGCCCGCAACTCTGTCAACTTGTCTCGCATTGCAATTGCCATTCTCACACATGCCAAAGCATCTTCCCGCACCCCTTTAGTCTCCGGGTCTCCAAAGAAAACAAGGATTGCGTCCCCGATAAACTTATCTATCGTCGCACCGTGGTTCAGAGCGACTTCCGCCATTTCGGTCAGGTAGCTGTTCAGGAGTTCTGTTAAATCTTCCGACTCCATCTGATCCGTAAGCTCTGTGAAGCCGGCGACGTCCGAGAAAAACACTGTCAGCTTTTTTCGCTTACTCGCGAGTTTAACTTCTTGGCGACCGGAAAAGATCGAGTTGTAGACTTGAGGCGATAAGTATTTGGCAAGCTTTCCTGACAATGCCTCCAGCTCTTGGTTCTTTTGGGCAACCTCTTCGGCGGCGATGCGCTGTTTTTCGGCTAATGCATTCAGTTCCCGCTCGTTACGATCACTCAATCGCATCATGCGCCGCGTGGTTCTGAGCAGCTTTCTGTATTCTCCGACAAGGTTTTCAATTGATTTGCGTGTTTCATCATTCGGAAACTGTCCACTGTTTATAGCTGCTTCCGCGACTTCCAAAGCCTCATTCTCGCGAACAAAGAGATCGTCGATAGTCATCGATCCGACAACTTTTCCAGTGTGAACTTGGCATGTTTCAGGTCTTCCCCAAACTCCTCCCCAAGTTCTTCCATGGTCGCGTCTTCGGGGTCGTGAAACCAATAGACGTCAACTCTATTCCCCGCCTCAGCAGCGGAATCCAAAAGCTCCATGATCATCATGATGGCCTTGGCGCTGGACGAATTGAAATAGATGAGTTCAAAGTCAAAACGACATTTGGACATTAAACCATCCGACAACCAACTTTTCAAAGCATCAAACAACGGGTTGTAAAACGTCGTAACATCCTCAGGGTAGGATTCCCCAATCAGTTTGAGGTGGCCAACGTCAAAATCGAACGCCACGGCCGGGGTGCGGTTTGTTGCTGGGATATCAATTTTCTGCATTCGTACCCTCTTAAATCGTCGCTTTGAGTGCGAAGAATGCGTGCTGATCGTCAATCCGCATAAAATCAAACTCGATTGGCCTTGACGCTCGACGCGCAATTTCAATTAACCCGATACCTGCATTATTGCTGACGGCGTCAGTTTCTGACCGGAGTTGGCCTTTGTACGCAGCCCTAAGCTCCTCACGATTCATGGCGCGTAGTTCGGAAAGTCGTTTTCGCATGTTGTCTACGTCACTCAAAAGGATCAGATTGCCCGCATGAACGACATAGCCGTTGGCCTCATTTCCTATGGTCACGATGCCGTAACTTATATCCAGTACCTCGGTCTCACCGTCGGCTGATAGCCGTTCGACTGAATATCTGATGATGTTCTGCATTTGCTCTACGAAAACAGCGAAAACGCTTCGGAGAGTTTTTGTGTCAGCATCTTCAGACACTAATTTCTGCTTTAACGCATCGCCAACACCACTGAGGATACCTTCGGTTACATAACCACTGTATGCAAAGACAACACCTTGTCGGCGCAGGTTGGCGCGTAGATCATAGACTTCGCTTGCAAGCATCTGTTCCCCTTGGTCATGCTTGGGTGGCACCAAGTTCAATTCAGGTCTTAATATCATAAGATACACATTTATGCATTTTCAGTGTATCAATTGTGCAGTGTTGTTAGTGGGGAGGTTTATATGATTAGGCTATTGTGTGTGGTTGCCGTAGTAATATCGTCCGACCCGGC
This sequence comes from Ruegeria sp. CDSA246, assembly GCF_059611225.1. Taxonomy (NCBI): domain Bacteria; kingdom Pseudomonadati; phylum Pseudomonadota; class Alphaproteobacteria; order Rhodobacterales; family Roseobacteraceae; genus Ruegeria; species Ruegeria sp. CDSA246. The sequence goes on from NZ_JBXWPD010000012.1 coordinate 2,484, forward strand.
TACAGCCGCCGACATTCCAACAGAGATCAAGGCAAAGCTCCAATCCGCCATGATTTCGCATGTCGATGGGGTAATGGTCGACGGTTCTTACACGTATCTGGACACGACCACCAACGCGTTTGAAACCGTTTACCCTGCGAATGTTCATCCCATGGTTCTTCTTGCGGGAAGTGACTATTTCGTCTGCTCTGAAATGATAACCGAAGATGGCGATACCGTGACGGCGGACTTTCTTGTGCGTGAAGTTTCCGGGGATTACAAAGTTGTACAGATGATCGTCAACAATCGTGGCGCTCTTCAGGCCGCGATGAAGAACATCGGGAACTAGATGCCGGACACTATAGAGGCATTTAGTGCGTAAACTCTGGACATCTTTGAAGCGCCGAATATTTCTGAAGCATATTCTGGCGACGCTCCTGCTCGGAGGCGTGTTAAATGCCATTGTGCTTCTTTTTTACTATGAATTCAAAAAGCAAGCTCAAACGGATCAGGTTGCCGCGGAAGTTGCAACGATTGCCAATCGGATCGCGCGTCCGTTGGCTGAATTGGTTGAAGCAGGAAGTCTTGTGCAAGCAACGAGCCTGCTGGCTGTCTATTCGGGTTTTCCTTACGTTATTTGCGCCGAACAGAGGTTAGAGCAAAGCTCAGAAACCTTGGTTTCCTGGCCTGCTATAGGATGCGACAAGATAAAAAAACCTGGTTTAGACATCGTCGTTTCTGTTCCGACGGCCGCAGGGCCGACAACGATGTTGGCCCGAATTGATCAGGCGATCTTGAACGATGAGTTAAGGACAGAAGTGGGGGTTGTGGTCCTTCTTGGAGTTCTCGGGGGATTTGCGCTCATCTTAGCAGGCGCTGCTGCATTTCTTTGGCTCATCAACAGACCTCTCGGCCAAATGTTGAAAGCCATTGAAAAGTTCGAGCGATACGATGACCCTCAAATTGTCCCATACGAGTCAGAAGATGAGATTGGCAAGGTTGTTCAAAGCTATAACTCAATGCTGGATCGCGAGGTTGAACGTGTCAATGAAATCCGCGAGGCGCACCACCAGATCGTCGCAAGCGTAAACTATGCCACGCGAATTCAGCAGGGTTTGCTGCCCACGACAAGCCAGTGCAAGGCCGCCTTTGCTGATTTCGCTGTCATATGGGAACCACGCGATTTGGTTGGTGGGGACATCTACTGGATCAAAACGGATGGCCCAATTACGACGCTCGCCGTAATTGACTGTACTGGACATGGCGTTCCCGGAGGCTTCATGACCATGTTGGCAATCGCTACACTCGAGCGGCTCTACTTCGAAAATGAAACGCTTAGCCCGTCACTGGCGCTGTCCAAGTTGAGCGACTTGACGCGTGCACTTTTAAATCAGGATACTGCAAACGGGACTTCTAACGACGGCATGGACGCTGCGATATGCCAGATCGATTCAGCAAAAGGGGTTGCGACGTTTGCAGGCGCGCACATGTCTCTTTTGGTCAAATCCAAGACTGGAATTGACCGAATCCGAGGCGATAAGCTGAGCATTGGGTATGTGGATACTCCAATTGGTCCAAAATTCTTGGAACACGAAGTTCAAATGGATCAAATAGCAGATTTTTTTATTTCAACTGATGGGTTGATTGATCAATTAGGTGGAGAAAAACGTTTGGCTTTTGGCTTCCAGAAAGTTGTATCTGTATTCGAACAGGAAGAGTGGTCGTGTTCGGAAGATCTATTGTCGGCTATTCACGGCGCTTACCAAGATCATAGTACGAATGAAGAACGTTTGGATGACTTAACCATGATCGCTTTTCGCACTGCCCGAAAAACAGATTAAGGTGCGTTTGTGAGATGCAACGCCCTCTGCTTATCCGTAAACGTTGATGTCTACTCCTGTACTACCTAAGGCTTTGTTAGGCTTTAATAAAACTGAGGTGACGTCGGTTTTTCCTCGCTGAACAGACCCTACAATAGACTGACCATTCTACAGGGCGCTTCGGAGGCATAGGTGCGGCCGCGGGATCGTCGAGATCGTCATACTGAACCTGAATGGCCGCTTTTTGAGTTTCCCATGAATTACTTTGCGACTGCAAAGAACGGCAGTGCCCGTCCCGCGTGTTACTGTGGCATGTCTGGTTTGGGCTGCCTGCGGTATTTGATTCCGAACAGGCGAAAGGCGGAAAAGTTCGCACAGCAGACACTTGTCGCGATTTAGCGAACGACGGCTTAGAGCCCAAACTGGACACTGGTTCGCTACGCAGCATTGATCAATTTGGACGGCAACCGGACATTCTCTGCAGGCGCAAATTGGAGAGCCTTCCTATCGCTAAGCGATCATTCGGCTCCAACACGGTGCTGTTTGTCGGATCAACCCCAACATCTTTCTGGCCTAAGCGCTGTCGCCAACAACCTGAAAACCGCTAAAATGAATTTTCCTCACAGTTCATAAAGCGATGTGGTGCTCACCACACCACCCCAGATCATGTTTGGCCAGTTCAAAGATTGGAGACACGTTGCCATCTGCTACGACAGTAACCTAATGGCCTTCCGTTCTGCCCTAGCACTCCAGCAACCGTTATTTATTGGCTATTCGGCCTAAAACTATCTTGGATAGTACTACCCCAAACCCATCGCAACCAAGGGCAATAATACACCCGACATGGCTATCGATACACCCATCGGATAGCTGGCTTTTGGTCGCAATGCGAGCCAGCGGCATTCCGGAAATCCAATTATCGAGCGGCTTGTGATCACAAACAGCATGCCCACGGCCATGGACAGGGTGAAAGTGTAAAAGAACAGCAAAAGAAAGTAGCTGGGCACAAACAATGTCAGCGCGGCGATTGCCTTTACGTCCCCTCCACCCCACAGGCGTAGCGTGAAACCAAGAAAACCAACGACAAAAACGCCAACGCCGAAGACCGCGCGGTACACCGTCTCGTGCAACGATAGAAACACGGGCGCGGAGAGGACAAAAGCGGCGAGCATCATCAGCACCAGCTTATTGGATATCCTGAGGTTCTTCAGGTCATTCCATGCCATTGCGGCCAAAAGCGGAGTAATGACGATCAAAGGGGCGAGCTGCGCGACTTCAGGCGACATTTTCGCTACCTGCAGTCGGCGATTGGCGCTTGACCATCGGGGTCAGCAAATCATGAATCAATTCGGGTTGAGATGACGTTTCTGTTTTCACGTAGATATTGCGAAGATGTGTACGCAGTGTCGAAATTGAAATCGACAACTCGGACAACAAGGCATTGTTGTTTAATCCCCGCGCCAATAACAGGCAAACCCGATATTCCGAGCGACTCAGCCGACAAGGGTTGTCCAAAGACAAAATGCTTTTTGGTTCTTTCTTGATAAGCTTTCGGCGCGTGTTTTTCAGCTTCGCTTCGGAAAACCGACCAAGAGATCTTTTCTTCCAGCAATCCGACAGAACATGGCCCAGAACGCTCAGAATATCTACCACGGCCGAAGAGATGGGGTGGCTGAAATGCAATTCCAGAAAGTCGGCGACACCATTTTGCCTTTCCAGCAAAATGGAAACGGACTCGTAAAATCTGCGGAACGCATAGAACTCTGACAGATGTTCATATTCGGAAAGGTCATCGAGGTCGCCGAACCAAGCCGACCCCAGTTTGGCCCGGCTCATGTTGTTGCCGCAGATGGCAGGCGCGATGCAGAAGTCGAAACCGCTGAAACTGTCCGGCGTCTTGTGATTGGCGTCGTAGCTCACCACTTTTGCCGAATTCTGATTGCCTTGCAGGTCGACCCGGCTGATTGCAACCACTTCCGCGTCAATTGCGCGAGCCGTTTCACGCAGTGCGTTTAGCAGTGGAACTTTCCCCTGAGAGGCCTGGCAAAGGACCGCCACGACCCTAAGAAGTTCTGAAGTCGGTGCCATTGCATCTGGCGCGAAACGATGCGCCGAAAACATACCATTCATACCGTTTAATACTGACCGAAACCCGATCAACCCTTTCGACAAACGCCCCCACCCGTCGATTGTGTCTCGATTTTTTTTGCGTGGCCGGACTCCACTTAACTGCATATAAGCTTAGTCATACTTCCCTAAAGCGGGCAAAAAGGTTCGCAACAAGTATTCTGTTTGTTCTCCTTTTGGAAACACGGCCTGTTTGAACACGTTATTGATGTGGAACCGGGCACAAATTCACGCCCCAAAGCCCCGGAAGTATCGAATCATCGAAGGTGCGGCGGTGATGATGATCAGCGTCGGCAGCATCAGCGCAGCCAGAACGGCGGACATCTTTACCGGTAACTGATTTGCCAGTTCCTGCGCCCTGGTTTCGCGGGAATCCCGCATTTCAGATGCATAGGTGGTCAGGGCTTCGGACATGCTCGTTCCATAACGAATGGATTGCTGGACGACTGTGGCAAATGACTGGATTTCATCAACCCCTGTACGCCGCGCCATGTCAGACAGCGCGGTTGCGCGGGGACGCCCAGCCTGAATCTCGTGTTGTGTGTTCAGAAACTCAAAGGCCAGATCAGGGGAGGCCAGCGCCAGTTCGTTTCCGACCCGGGTCATAGCTGCATCGAAGCCTAAACCGGCGTGAAGCGAAATCTGCAACAGGTCGAGGGCATTTGGAAACGCGTCGCGGATACGTTGCTGACGCTCCTTACGGCGACGCTTCAGCCAGGCTGCGGGTAGAAAATATCCGACGGCCGTCAGCAAACCGATAAGCTGTATGGCGTTGGCTTTGCTGATGGATTCAAAAATGTCCGTAATCGCGCTGGGAACTGGAATGCCAGGAGTTCTTGAGGCAACAATGAGCAGACCCACAATCATCGGCACGAAAATCCCAAACCAAACCCGCGTCAGCGTATAGATCCGCAGGGCATTCCGGCCGGTCAACCCGGCTTGAATAAGCTGATCCTCAATCTTGCGCCGCTCAGACTCTTTGCTGGGTAGCGCTGCTCTAAAAAGGCCTTTTGGTGTAGCAATGGTTTCCCGCAACAGTCCACGGTCGTTGCGGGCCCCATATCTTTGGGCGCGCAGTTTGGCGATGCGGACGGCCGCGGGATGGCGGCGGCTTAACGCCGAGGTTACAGCAACGAACACCAGCAAAACGCCGAGGCCAAAGATGGTCAGCAGAATTGTTTCGGCTGGCAGACCGAAACGAAGCGACATGATTTCCAGCATATATTCCATGAAACTGCCCTCAGATACGGAAATTGACGAGTTTGTGCAGGATGATGACGTTCGAGACCATCAGAACGACAACCAGCACTGCAAGTTTGATGAATGCGGGATCGTCACTGATATCGGTGTAATATCCCGGTGCGTTGATCGACATTACCCCCATGATCACCAGCGGAATGATCGACAAAAGAAACCCGGACAGGCGCCCTTCTGCGGAAATGGCCTTGATCCGCGCACGCAATGCAATGCGCCGTCTGACCACGGTAGCCAGAACGGACACGATCCGCTCCAGATCGCCACCAGTGCCGTGTTGGATTGCCATGCTTGCCGCCAGGTACTGTGCATCTTCCGAACCGACCCGGTCAGCAAAGTCCTGAACCGCGTCGGGCAATTCGTCGCCAAAACTGATCTGGTCGAAAATGATGCCGAACTCGGACCCGATAGGGTCTTGCATCTCGTCCGCGACGGCTTTGATCGAGGTGTTGACCGGGTGGCCAATTTTCAGGCCACGCGCCATCAACTCTAGCGCATCGGGCAACTGGCTGGTCAAAGCTTTTTGGCGTTCAGCCTGCCGCGATTTCACCACCAAAGCCGGCATGACCACACCCAGGACGAGTGCGATCGGGGCCGTCTGCCAAGGCGGCAGAAACATCATACCGGCGGTTGCGATCGCCAAGGTACCAAACAGGCAAAGCAGCACAAAATTCTTCGCTGAAACATGCAGCCCCGCCTGAACTAGCGTATCCGGCAAGTTCCCAAAAAAAGGGATCTTCGCAAAAAAACCTGTCTGGGTCTCGGGAAGCAGCAAGGCGAGCCGATCTTCATCGGTAACGCCTTGCCGGACCATGCGCATTCGGCGGTTGCGGGCCTCGGAGTGGTTTTCACTGCGACGGGCAAAGTGGAACACACCGGTAACCAGCATGAAAATTCCGACGAAGACGCAAGCGAGCGTCAGATAGTTAAGAAGTTCGGCTGTGTTAATACTGGTCATGCCTCAGCCTCCTGATACTCGGAAGGTCTCGGGTTCGAGATCGACGCCAGCGGCTGTGAGCATGTCATAGCATTTCGGGCGAATCCCAGTGGGAACAAACTTACCAAGCACCTCGCCGCTTTCCGCGCGGCCTTTCTTCTGGAACACGAAGATGTCTTGCATGGTGATGATCTCACCTTCCATCCCGGTTATTTCCGAAATGCTGGTGACGCGGCGCGACCCATCCGCCAACCGCGACAGATGCACAATAAAGTGTAACCCCGACGCGATCTGGGATCGAATGGCTGCGGCGGGAAATTCGATACCCGTCATCGTGACCATCTGCTCCAGACGGCCCAATGAATCGCGCGCCGAGTTTGCATGTACAGTCGTCATCGAGCCATCATGACCCGTATTCATGGCTTGAAGCATGTCGAAGGTCTCCGCTCCGCGAACCTCACCGACAATGATCCTGTCGGGGCGCATACGCAGCGCGTTTCGCACCAGATCACGCTGAATTACCTGGCCGTCGCCGGACGGGGATGGCGGGCGTGTTTCCAGTCGCACAACATGCTCCTGCTGGAGTTGCAGTTCGGCTGCGTCTTCAATGGTGACGACACGCTCGCCATGGTTGATATACGAAGACAGGGCGTTCAACATCGTTGTCTTACCCGACCCCGTCCCGCCTGCAATCAGGACATTCAGGCGCGCAAATACCAGCGATTGCAAGAACCGTGCGGCGGCATCGTTCAGAGCGCCATTTGCAACCAGCTTTTTCATTGTCAGTTTCGACTGGGCGAATTTTCGAATTGAAACACTGGGGCCGTCAATCGAACACGGGCGGATGATTGCGTTTACACGGCTGCCATCTTCCAGCCGGGCATCCACCCAAGGCTGGCGCTCATCCACGCGTCGGCCGATCTTGCTGACGATCTTGTCGATAACACGCAACAGGTGCTTTTCATCCCGGAACCGCACCGGCACGCGTTCCAGCAGGCCAGAGCGTTCGACATAGACCGTCTGATAACCGTTAACCAGAATGTCATTGATAGTTGGATCAGCCAGCAATGGCTCCAACGGGCCAAGCCCCAGAATTTCGTCCAGAAGTTCTTCGACGATGCGGTTGAAGTCTTCGGTATTCAGTGGCTTGCCCGCTTGGGATAAAGCGCTGCCGACAACCCCGGCGACTTCGCGCCGCAGCACGTCTTTTTCAACCTTTTCGATCACTGCAAGGTTCAAGCGTTCCAGCAAAGCCTCGTGCAAAGTGCTTTTGAGCTCAAGCCAATCTGCCAGTTCTGTATCTTCGGCGGCAGTGTCTGGCTGAATGTCCTGGGCCTGCGGTTCGGCACGTTGATTCAGCTGGATAACTTCGGCCTCATTGGTTCGTCCGGCGCGCGTAAACTTTTCAAACATCCCTTAGACTCCAATTAGGCTGCGTTGTTTCTCAGGTCGGCTTTTCCGACCATCGTTTCATTTATGATTTTTCGACCCACCGAGCGGATCGCCTTGGACAGGGCACAACTGCCTGAGGCCTGCGACAGCAACTGACCCCGATCCAGCGCCTGCTTTGCGTGTCGCGCGTCGCTGGGAAGCCAGAACCGCAATTCGCGTTCCAGCACCTTTTGGGCTTCAACATGTTGGCTTGACCGGAATGTCGGTTTCGTTTCTTGGCTGATGACGATCTCAACCGGAGGTTCGAGCCGCTCTTTTGTGAAGAATTCGATCAAACGGCAGGACTGGCGCACTGAAGAAACCGAGCTGTCGCCCACCATGAGCATCCGGTCCGACGCGGTAACAACCGCACCCAGCCAATCGACCAGTACGCGTGGAAGATCAATGACGACAAAGTCGAATTCCAGACGCAGGTTCTCGATCAGCGCGCTGATCTGTTCGCGTGTCAGAACATCCAGAGGAATTAATTCTTCGGGAGCGCTCAGGACTTCCAAGCCGGATGCATGTTGCACCAGAGATTGTTGAAGGAACGTCCGGTCCGGCATGACCCCGTTTTGAGCCATTCTCAGAAGCCCCGAGGAAGGCTGCAAGTCCAAGGACGTTGCCACGGTGCCAAATTGCAAATCCAGATCGACGACAGCGACCTTGTTTTGTGTCTTTTTCCGAAAGATACCGGAATATCCCTGCAACTGGTCGGCCAGATTAATAGACAGCGTTGACGCACCGATGCCACCGCGGGCCGGACATACGCTGATGATCTGTCCCAATCGCTGCGGTTGCGGCGCATAAATGGTGGGCAACAAAGATTTGTCGACCGTCAGACGTTGGATCTGCTCAGCCAGTTCGTCCTGCCCGATGGGATAGGGCAAAATCTCATCGACACCCGAATTGTTCATCGCGCGCACCTCGGTCAATGAGATGTCACGGTCGCTAAGTGCCAGCAGGGTGCCGCGGGGACCGGCGTTACGACGAAGATCGCTGACAGTCTCCAGATCCAATTCACCTGAAAAGCTGAACACCAGCAGGTCATTTTCACTCATCAGATCACAGGCGCGGCCGTTTACCGAAGACAATGTTCCGGAGTGCGTCTCGAGCGAAAGATCGTCGAGCCGGTCGACGGCCTGGGCGACTGAATTCTTAATCGCCTCATTATCAGAGATAAGGGCTAATGATTTTTGAGTCATTTTGCAGCTCCCATGGTTAGAAATTCAACCGTTGACTCCGCTGGCGAGGTCTTCGCCAGGAAGGGTTGCGGTAAAGTCGGAAAATATCTTGAAGCCCGTTGTCGCGGTGGTCAGCGCATCGGTTTGCGGCGTGGAACCGCCCAAAACCAGCGCTGCGATCGAACCCAACGGAGAGACAAACCGGAACGGAAGCTCTTCGATTGTCACTGTGACCATCGGTACATAGGGGCCACCCAGGAAATTCATTTCCGGGTCGAAGTTGTAAGTGAACGTGATGTTGCTTTCGTCAAAAGTTGCGGTGGGATCGTTGGGAACGGCAAACTGAAGCATGTTCCAGATGTCGGTCACGGTGGTCTGGGCAGCTGCATTCGCGGGGGCCGCACCGGTGCATATGGTGGTGGCCGGTTCGACACAGACGCCAGCAGCGAAACTGCAATTGGTTCCGAACCGCGGGCCGGTGATATCGGTATAGGTGCCTCGGCTGTTGGTTGTCGGAACACCGCCACATGCGGGTGGCATCACTGCAGCCATCCGAGCGGCGACCTGTGCTGTTTTTTCAGCAGCCACATAGTGGAAGGCCAATCTGCCGAAATCTATCAAGCCCAGGAAAATCAAAAGGAACAACGGCAGGACAAAGGCAAGCTCAGTGACCGTCGACCCATCTTCCTGACGGCCAAGTCGCGACATTTCGCGGGTTATCTTTTGAATGCGGCGGATCATGGTCCAAACACCCGGCTGCGATCTGTGATCGTGGTTTGGATCTGCGCCGTTGCCGAGCCTCCAACCAATTGGAACACGGGCGTAAATGGCAGATTTGAAATTGTCAGTGACGCGGTCAGTACGGCAACCGGTGTGGGCGAAACGCGGTATTCACCTGCGTTGCCAACGCATTCGAGGGACAGAGAGTCCAGACCAACAGCAATGTCAGTGGTCGAAAGCGACGTCAGTGTATTTGAGACGGCGGTTTGAAAATCGCCGATAGCAGCGCTTGGCGAGGCAGTGCACAGGTCCGACGGGGCGATCCGGCCAACATAACGGGCAGTGTCCCGAACCCCCGTGATCGCATTTTGATAGGACCAGAAAATCCGCCCCCCTTCGACGATCAGGGCAAATGTCACCAACAGGATCGGTAAAAGGATCGCGAATTCGACCAACGCCGCGCCGAACTGGTCATTGCGGAACCGGATGAGGGTCTTTCTGATATGACGGGATGCACCAAACATGATCATTACTCGTACAGCTGAACCAGATCGTGAACGATACCGCCGACTCCGGCGCCGCCAATGCCGTCCGAAACGGTCTGAATGACTTCACCATAGATGACCGCGTTGGCACCGGTGCTGCCGGATTCAGAGGGGCGGATCAGAAACATCTCGATAAAACTGGTGACCGGAATGGTGCCCGATCCGCCGTTAAGCTCGTCCGCAAAAGTTGCGCAATCGATACCGGCGACGGTGATGACACGGCGCGTAGGATCTGCACGACCGGCTGACGCGGGTTGGCACGAAGGCATGCTGCTTTCAGCTTTACCACCAGCGGTCAGGATAGCTTCCAGAGCGGCCTGGTTGGTGACTTCAGCATTGTAGATGTCGTAGCGGGTGCCACCAGTCGGGAACCATGGCGGAATACCGGTTGGGAGAGGGCCGCTGAAATCTGCGCCATAGTTGATGGTCAGATATTCGGTAAGACCAGCAGTGAATACGCCATTGCCAATACGAGGCGTCGGGCAAGTGCCACTGGCAAAACAATCGTCAAGCGGCAAACCAACGGTCGCGGCCGGATCAAGGGCACCGTTTGAATCATAGCTAGGCGACGGCTGGCTGGTACAGTTGTTTCCATTGCCCGAAGTGATCCAACCGTCTAAGACATGCGGAGAAGAGGCAAAATTGTCGACGTCGTAGCGCGAACCGTTACTGAACTGTTTGGCGCTGGATTCAAACTGGTCGAAGCGTGTGTTAAAGCCCGCGATCATGTTACCCACGCTCAGACCCGGTCTGGTTTCAACGCCTCTTTGGCTGAAGCACATGGAAACAGCGCGCGACGCGGCCAGAGCACAAGAATCTTCCTGACCGTTTGGTGCAGGTTCGCAGGCACCAGACGCGTCGATGGCCAGATTCTGATTAGAAGACAGAAAACCAAAGTTTCCGGGACCCCAATGGCCATTGCCGCCCTGACTTACCATCCTAATCAATTGGCCCTCGGTCAGATCGAGGCTAGGTTGCGGCAGGCAGATGAACATGGGGGTGATGTCGCAGGCCATCAGGGTGAACCCTGCCACAGCCTCGGCATTGACGCTGGAGAAGGGCTGCGCATTGCCCAACAAAGCCGCCGCTGCCGCTGCGAGCGGAGTACCAACCTCGTGCGTATCGACAGTCACCCGAACGAATGCAGCATTCGGTCCGCTGACCGGATCGGTCGAATCCAGCAGTTGCGCGGGTTGAGCTGGATCAGTCGCAGTGGTCGGCGGGTTTTCATAAAACCGCAACTGGTAATCCGTTGCGCCGGACAACAGCTGATCCTTGTTCCGAACGCCAAAGCTTTGACGGTCGCGGATCATGTTTGCAGCCGCATTTGTGGCGCGGGTGATTGAATCCGGGCGACCATCAAGCTCCCCCGCAGCCGCAAGGGCAACATTGTCCGCAAAGCTCTGCAATTCCGACTGTGTGGTGGTCACCCGACCAATGTCGAATGCAAGGGCGGCCATACCGACCATGACCGACAGGGCCACCGCAACAAAGACCAGGATCGCGCCGTCTTCGGAGCTGCGGAATGGACGTATGAATTGAGCGAGGGACACGGTCAAAACCTTCATTGGTCGATTCAGTTGATGATGGATTCTGTCACTTCGGTGCCGCGGCGGACCCGAATAATCGTTTTGCGAACCGGTTCTTTGATGTCCCGCGCGACGGCTGGTTCATCAATCAGAAGATCGTTCAGTCGAGTCATGGTCAGCGTCTTGTCCTCGGTGTCATCAATGGACCGCAAGGTCAGGCTCAGCCGACCGGCACGTTGCGCCAGAGCAAGGCGCTGAACTTGATCCGGGGTAACGGCGACGGTGACCGTGCGAGCAACAACGGGTTGGTCGGTCTGTTCATCAGATTCCTGATCAACACCGATGACCCTGATATTTTGCAAAATGGTGACGGCGTGCATGTCTCTTTTTTCGCCAGTGGTCATCACCACATCGACCCGATCACCCGGGGTAACAAAACCCCCAACGGCGGTTTCAGCGTCAACCTCAATGGCCATGGCGCGATGATCTGCGCCCAGCGTCTGAACGATGGTGACCTTTTCACCAAAGTCGGAAACCTTGCTGTTCAGGATCAGTTCACCCTGAGTAATTGCGCGACGAGCGCGACGGGACGGCATGCTAGCCGCCGCAATCAGGTCGTCATAATCTGTAAAGACTCCCACGGGTACAGCACCGCGGGGCCAGTCAATGGTCGTCAGCGCGCCTGGCTCGATTTCTTCGCCAAACGAAATATCGCGCGACGCAACGACCACGCTCACCATCTCGCTCTCGGCCTCGACATTTGCGGACTGAGTATCGAATTGAATGTAATCCCGAGCGACGTAAACCGACCCTCCGGCTACGACCAGGCCCGTCAATGCTGTGAAAATGGCAGAGAGTCTCATCTGGTGCTCCTTCAGCTTTTTTTGGCGTTTATCGAATGAACCGATCTGAGTGGTTGCACTTTGCCAGCGGATCAAGAAAATATTCCGGGACGATAAGCACGCGGGGCTGAGCGCACCGCGTGCTTTGTCTTCCGTCAGGTCATTACATCAGGGTTTCAGCGTCTGTGAACTGACCGTTAACGTCGTTGCCCAACGCTGTCAGGGTAGCAACTGCAATCGCCGTGACGATTGTCAGGGCAACGCCATATTCCACGATGGTCGCGCCGTTTTCGTCACGTGCCATGGTCTTCATCATTACATAAAGCTTCAACATCTTACTCTCCTAGTTAACTCACTAGCTACTCATGGATGCCGCCCAAATTCGCGGCGTTCTAACCCCCTCCATACCGACGGAGCCTTCCACAAGCTTACGTCCCGCCATCAGGGCACCGCATCCTCCAAACCACGGAGAAATACACGCCAGGATTGTAAAATTTGGCAGCTTGGTCGATTCTTTGTCGCAAATTTGACTGATTCCTTACCGGAATCCGAATGGCCAGGTTCCTGATTCTTTCCCAACTGACAGGCCGCCAATTCCGGTGCCAAGCTGCTTTGCTGCACAAATGGACTGAAGGATTCACTTCATGAATCCAGAATGATAGCTGAGAGGTACGACCAGTTGGGCCCGGACGAAGCACAAAGCCGGGAAAAGCCTTCGTACAATACCGCATTGAAAGAACGAGGATCGCTCTCGATCTGGTTTGATCCTGAGATGTATTGGACATCGCCAACTTCAGGCAAGCGCGGCCGTCACCAGAGTTTCAGCGACTCCGCAATCCAAGCGTGTCTGACCCTGAAGGTTTTGTCGAGATGACGATGAGGCAAACCACGGGCTTCGTAGGCGGTCTCCTGCGGCTGGGTGGCTTGGACAGTGCCGTGCCTGATTTCAGTACCCTGTGCCGCTGTAAAAAGAACGCTGAACGTGAGCCTTCCGTATCGTGGTGGGAAGCGGCCCGCTGCATCTGCTGATCGACATTACCGGCATCAAATCCGAGGACGAAGGAGAATAGAATGCCCGCAAGCATGGTAGCCTCAAGCGGTCCATTTGGCGTAGAATACGCATAGGCATCGACGAGGAAACGCTGGAAGTGTGCGTCGTTGAAGTTACCACAGGCAACGTCGGAGACCCGCCAATGCTGCCGAGTTGCTTGATCATATCCCTCCAGGTCACAACATTGGGGCAGTGACCGCAGACGAGGCATGCGACACGCGCAAATGCCACGACGCGCTTGCCGCCCGCAATGGCCACGCCATCATCCCGCCACGCAAGAACGCCAAGGCATGGAATCCCGCAATTGCCGGTGCCATTGCCCGAAATGAGACGATCAATGCATCTCGATACCTTGGCCGCGCTATCTGGCAACGGTGGAGCGAGTATCACCGCCTAAGCCGCGTTGAGAGAGAGGTGCACTGTAAGAAACTGATGGGCCAATCGCTGATGGCGCGAGACATTGATCGGCAGGTAGCGGAAATCCAATTCCGCGTCGCCGTCCTCAACCGTTACACCGCCCTTTGCATACCTGCCACAGAGCTCGTGGGATAAGTCCGCAGGATAAAGGGGGTCTGTCGACCTCAACCGATTTGTGCTACAAAGCCGTCTGCAATTGGTGTGCCCTTCCGACGGCTATTAAGTTGTGATACAAGCTTGTTTTTTCCATTGAAAGCTAGCGGAAGCATGCATTCGCGTACGTGGAGTAAGCGGTCGGAAAGTCCGCGGCGCGAACGTTCAGCGATAGTTTAATGTCTGTTCTGCTCCCCTTTTCGGAGCTCTATGAACGGTGCAGAAAAAGTCTGTTTACAGCCCTAAGTGCACAATTCGTCGTACCCCCCCTTAAAAGTTTCACGCGAACAAATCTGACTACCCCCACCGGTCCCTAGCTTTTAGCCCTAAGACTTTTGATGCCCCCCAAGGAGACCTTCATCGAGTTGGCGACGGTGCAGTACCAATGCTCTGTCCTTTGCTGAGAACGACTTCGCCAAAGCACCGAACATACCGATCTGCTTCTTCAGATTTTGGAAAACGTGCCGGCAAAGCAATAGAACCATCCTTTCTCAGCAATTGCGCCAACGCCTCAAAATTGAAGGCGGTCTTGGCAGCTACGAACGCTTCCCATTCACGAAGAGCAGATGCGTCACTTTCGTCGAACCAATGATATGCACCACGACCTGTCGCACTGAGCTTGATTTCTATGTTCTTTCCTATGTTCTTATTGTGCGCGACAATGTTGTCGCCTTTCCAGTACAGGTCTGTCGCCCTTTGGCGTATATCAATGTCAGGTTCAGTGTCGCGTTCGGCATCACGTGGCACGCTGATCTGAAATGTGCGACGAACACCGCGCCGACGAACACGCGTGATCCAACCGCACCCTTCGAGTTCCCGAAGATAACGCTGAATGCTGCGCTCATGAACGCCAAACGCGCTGGCGAGCGTTGTATTTCTGGCCCAGAAGCAACCATTCGCTTTTGACACAAACTGATCGCAGACGAACATTGCAAAGTGCTTGGTTCGTGGTGCCAGATAAGCTGAACTTTGAATTCGCCTCTTCCAATGGTAACGAAGTTTCGTAAATGGAGCCGTTCGAGCCATTAGCCCTCTCCCCCGACACCTTCGCTTCGCGAAGTCATCCACGCGTCGAGTTCAGAGCGCTTGTACCGGATGGATCGTAAACCGATCCGAATAAACCTCGGTCCCGCAACGCTACCGATACCCATGCGCAGTTTTGCGAGATAGCTTTGGCTTATTCCGGTGTATCGAGCAGCTTCTTGTGTTGTCAGATAGTGCGCCTGCATCGCCTTGCTCCTTTAAGTATGTCTAGGAACAAAAAAGGCGTAGGTGGCGCTTTCGTCATGGGTCGTCAGAAAGAAAGAACCCTTCTAACGACCCACATGTTTTTTCCAGCCTCTAAATGCCGACGTTGGAAGCTCTTCAATACCAAACACCTCGAACATATCGCACAGGAATCGATAGAACGGACCCGCTTCATTCATCGCTTTAGGAACTCGGATTGTGTCTGGGTGACGCTCACAAAGCCCGACACAAGCCGAGACTAAGCGCCAAGCTTCAATTGCCTTCTTCCCGGCCGGCTCGCCCTGAGCAGCAGCAGTTTCAGCATCTTTAATCAATTCAATATAGTAGCGAAGTCTTTTGAAGAACTCTACTTTGGCCATCATTGCCTTCCAATGTGGTGTTTCTTCAATTGCATCGTTAAACCAGACGTTACGAATATCAGCCACTTTGTTTTGATTGCGCAAACCACTCCTGTTAAATGCGCCGATGCGAAACGCATCACTGACGGGCGCAGGAAGCCGATCTAAGATTTCTCCTGCTTCGTTTAAGCGTGTTTTGAGCCTAGCGAGGTCTTCCAGCACCTCTTTAGATGACCAGAACACGTCTAGTTCATGAGCTTGGTCGAAATTTAGGTAATGGGCCACCCAGCTATAGCTTTCGTCATCAACGCGTTCGTACTTGTCAAAGTGCTTTCTCAGGAGGCGAATTAACTCCATATTGAATTCGCTGGGCCCACTATCAAACTCCTCTGGATCTGGCATATCCAATTCAGGTAAGTCGGAATCGACAGGCCAAATCCAATCCCGCTTAGACATTACAATCCACCGCGTTCCACCTTGTTCTGCGGGCCAATTCCCGACACACAGTATCCATCGCTGGTGTGAGGGCTTTCAGCGACGGCTTCACGTAGCGCTGACCGGTGATTGATAGCGGCGTGTGATTGAGAAGGCGTCCTACAATCTCTTCCAATATTCCAGCCTCCATGGCGACCGTCGCGAATGTCCGACGATGGGATTGAATGGACCATTGCATACGCTGGGGCCCCTTCAAATGGCCACTCGGTGACTTCGGAGAGGGGAAGACCCATTGGCGATGAAGGCCCCGTAAAGGAGCAAGTATCTCGTGATGCACTTGCGATATGGGGAGATCAAAACTGCGCCCGTTCTTGGTCATCGGCAAATGTATGTGATCTTCCTGCACGTTCTTCCATTCGAGCGTCAGTGCCTCAGTTTTGCGAAAGCCTGTGAACAAGAGTAATTTGTAGAATACCCTATGGATCGGGTTGTAGAGCTCATCAACGGCCTCGCGCCATGCGTTCAAATCCTCAATTGTCGAGCCATTTGGTTGTTCCGCATACCACTCTATGGCCATCGTTGGGCTTTCCGGCAGATCATGTACCCGCCGCGCATGGTTCCAGACTGTCCGAAAGTACTTCAAAGTGTGATTTGCGGAGGACGGTGTCGCGGCCATTGACCCATGGCGCTGAACCACCATGGATTTTGTGATCTCATCCAGCGGCAGGCGTAGCCAATCTTTCAAATGAAGCTCGAACTGCTGTCGCAACCCGGACCGGTGGGCCTCAGACCGAAGCTTTGGACGTGCCAGATAAGTCTCCATAGCTGTCTCAAGAGTGGGAGCTCCAATCTGCAGCTGCCTGCCTGCTCCCCTGCCCCAGTCCAACGCAAAACCCAATGCAGTTTGTCGTGCGACGTCCGCAGAGATCAGTGGGCACCGCCCGATCAAAACCCGCCGGGTTTGCCCTCCAACATCTTTCTGGAAGTACCAGGTTTTGGACTGCTTGCCGACGAACAGAACGAGCCCTTTGACCTCGTTATCCCAGTGCTTGGCAGTGCCCTTTTTTGTCTGTGGAACCTTGCGGGCGAAGGTCTCTGTGAGTTTTGGCATTTTGTCAGTTTTTTGTCGGAAATGAATTAAAACTCAGGGAAACTCAAGGAAGGAGCAGAAATCAAATAAATACATATTATGAATAGTTTGGCAGCTGCAGGAATGCCTGGGAAACATATAACATCTGCTTGGAAGGCTGAGGTAATAGCCAGTATACGACGCCCGCTCAGCGCTAGTCGATTTAAGCGATGCGTCAGATGTCGTCAAGCGCAGTTCGAAGCCCGATTTCAAATTCGTCGACAAAAATTGACAGGCGATAGTCTGCATCCAGAAGACAGTCGTTCTGGCAGTTAAAGACAAACTCAAGACTGCGGGGGCAGCCATTCGCAACGGCTGAAATCGGCAGATATCCGGATCACCGAACCGTATTCTAAGGCCGTTGGCGGGGCCAACCCGATCAGCTGAGCCGGATAAGAAGTGGCCGCCGCCAGTGCGTCCTGCAACGGCACACCTACTTGTTTGACCAACAAGCCAACGGCGGTCGTCAGGTCCAGGTCCGCGCCGGCCAGCGTTCCGTCCGCCAGTGTCAACCTGCCTTCGGTTCGCGTGATTTTGCGGCCTTCAAGGGTGAATTCGGTTTGATCCGTACCCGCCACAGCCATCGCATCGCTGACCAGAAAGATTTGACTCGGCGCAGTTTTCGCAGCCCAGGCAGCGCGCATCGCGGCGGGGTGCACATGGACACCGTCGGCAATCAGCCCTGCAGACAGCGTTCCGCTGGCCAGCGCTGCGCCGACGAGGCCGGGTTCACGATTGCCCAGCTGGCTCATCGCGTTGAACAGATGGGTTACGCAACGCGCACCGGCGGCAGCATACCGCTGGCAAGTCGCAAAATCCGCATCGCTGTGCCCGAGCGAAATAAGGATACCAACGTCGCTCATGGCGCGGACCTGCTGCTCGGACACAGCTTCGGGGGCGACAGTTACCTTCAGGCAGGGAAGTGCATTAGCCGCTTCTATCAGCGTATTCAAATCCGCCGCTTCCATCGGCCTTATCAAATTACCGTCGTGCGCCCCTTTCCGCGCGACCGACAAATGCGGCCCTTCCAAATGCAGCCCTGCAACGCCCGGCACCTGTTCACGTACCGCCTCGATCGTCGCATCTATTGCTGCGCGGGTTTTGGCGGGTTCGTCGGTGATCAGAGTGGGCAGCAGCGAAATCACACCCAATCGGCGATGGGCGCCGGCAATTCTGCGGATCGTTTCGACCGACGGATCATCGTTGAACATAACGCCATCGCCGCCATTGACCTGCAGATCCACAAAACCGGGGCTGAGGATATCGCCGTTCAGATCTACAACGTCCTTTTCTTCGGTCACCTCAGCGTCGGGGAAAACTTCACCCACGCGCCCCTCGCGAAAAACAATCGCGTGGTCGTTTAACAACCGGCTGCCGTCGAAAATCGGCCCGTTTCGAAAGATCACCTTGCGTTCTGTCATACCGTTTCGGTCACTTTTTTAAGGTGCCGCGGTGCGTCCGGGTCGATCCCCCGCGCACTGGCGACGGCCTCTACCATGCTGTAGAAAGACGTAATCGCCGTTATTGGGTCGGTGATCCAATGATCCGTTCGAACCACTGGCAGAGCCTGCGCACGCGATACTTTGGTGGTCGTCGCAAAAACCGCAGCACCTTTTTCGGCCAAGGCATCAGCCGCATCGGCAGTCGCCTGTTCGGCTGCATCATTGGCCGCGAACGAAATCACCGGAAACCCTTCTTCGACAATCGAAACCGGACCATGCAGCACTTCGGCCGCTGAATAGCTTTCGGCGTGAATTTGGCAGGTCTCTTTGATCTTCAATGCAGCTTCGTCAGAGATCGCACAAGAAGGACCGCGGCCAAGTGTAAACAACGAGCGCCCGGTGATTGTTTCGGCTGCAGCCGACCAATCACAATGTGCCGCCCGCGCCAGATATTCGGGCAAGGATTGGATCGCCCCGATCAATTCAGCATCCTCTTTGACCTCGGCCAGCAGCCATAGACCGGACACCAACGAAGTCACAAATGTCTTGGTTGCTGCGACGCTCAGTTCCGGTCCCGCGTGCAGTGGCAGAACCGCATCCGCCACTTCGGCCAGGCGCGATTCCGAGTTGTTGGTCACCGCAATTGTCAGTGCGCCAGAGTTTCGCAAAGACCCTGTGAGGCCAACGATATCCGGGCTTTGGCCGGATTGTGAGATGGACAGGCAGACAGATCCTTTTGCGCTAAGGTCCACCCCGTAAATTGAACTGACGGAGGGCCCTACTGAGGCAACCGGCAACCCCAAAAGCAGTTCGCTGGCGTATTTCAAATAGCTGCAGGCATGGTCGGATGATCCTCGCGCGACCGAGATCAAAAACCGCGGATCCGTATCCCTTACACTTTGCGCAGCTGCTCGGATATTGTCTGCCCCCGTGCTGAGCAATCTGTCGACGGCATCAGGGATTTCCAGGATTTCCTGACGCATTTTCGAGTTCTTTTCGGACATTTGATCCCGGTCCTTCCGGCTATAGGCGCAATTCAGCGACAAAGTCATAAGCGTCGCCGCGATAGAGCGACCGCGTCATCTCTGCGACCCGCCCGTTTTTCAAAAATGAGATACGCTCGATGTTCAGCCCCGCCGCACCTTCGGGCACCTCCAGCAGGTCTGCCTCTCGCGCAGCAAGATTGAGAGCTGATATCTTTTGCACCGCGCGCACCGGGCGGCGCCCCAGACCTTCAAGAACTTCGTACAGAGACGTGGTGACTTCGATTGGGTTCGGCAGGATATCCAACGGCAGCGCAGCACGTTCCAGCGCCAACGGACGCCCGTCCGCCTCGCGCAAGCGGTAAATACGAGATATCTGCTCACCCTCTGACAGATTCAGCGCAGTGACCTCTTCCGGGGTTGGCGCAAATACTCCGCGCTCCAACCACTTTGAGGTCGTCTCCATTCCTCGGCTCGACATATCTTCGGTGAACGAGGTCAGGTGTTTCAGCGATTGTTCAACCCTTTGAACACGTTCCCGAATGAAGGACCCAGACCCTTGGCGCTGCTCGATCACTCCTTCCTGCACCAGCTCCTGAATCGCCTTGCGCACGGTCACGCGGGATAGTTCTGTGATTTCAACCAGTTCCCGCTCCGATGGCAGCGATGAGTTCGGCGCAAGGACGCCCGTATCGATCCCCTCTTGCAACCTGCGCCGCAATTGCACGTAGCGGGGGCCATTTTCAGGGGTCAGCCAAAGATCAGAGCGCAGGAATTCAGCAATACTCATGCGAGACCTCCTTCGCCAAAGCCAACGCCCCGGTCAACGGCTCGCCCGATGGAGGGCGTATCTCTGACTGCAAGGCAGCAGGCAGATAGTCCGCATAATGCGGAGAGATGCCGCCGGTCAGGCAGATCGCGACTTCTGGCTGCCATCCGAGACGTGCCGCCAAATCGGCAATGTAAGTAGCACCGGCCTGCATAATTTTTTTGGCGACCTCGTCTCCGGACACTGCTGCAGTGGTAACCATCGGGGCCAACGCGCCGAACTCTGTCGGCGTCGCCCGTCCGGCAAACTCGACTATTCCGGCGGCACCGCGAAGTTCGTTCAGCAACTGCTGTGTCAGATCGCTAGAGGCCTGAACGCCATCCACGGAATTCAATGCTTCTGCCAATGCAAAACGACCAACCCATTGCGCGGACGCTTCATCCCCCAATATCGGCCCCCAGCCCCCTGCAAACCGCATCACCCGATCCTTCTGCGAAGCAACAAACGACCCCGTACCACAATGCGCGATCAGTCCATCCTGAGACCCAAGCGCACCGCGAAGCGCGGCGGGTCGGTCATCTGAAACGCGCGCCCGCGTTAGGCCCAGCGCGCTCTG
This sequence comes from Ruegeria sp. CDSA246, assembly GCF_059611225.1. Classification (NCBI taxonomy): domain Bacteria; kingdom Pseudomonadati; phylum Pseudomonadota; class Alphaproteobacteria; order Rhodobacterales; family Roseobacteraceae; genus Ruegeria; species Ruegeria sp. CDSA246. Next base: position 23,433 of record NZ_JBXWPD010000012.1, read on the forward strand.
CACGCGACTGGCAATATGGTCATCTGTGACGCCAGCCAATCCGACAAAGGCGGGCAACTGGGTCAGGTCCTGAACATCTACAGCAAGCGTTTGCGCAATCTGCGTAATCCCCGATTTCATCTGCTGGACGGACGCATCGAAATCTGTCGAGACATTGGCAGCCCCGGTCTCAACAGAATGGACAATACCAGCGACTTCACATGCAACCCTGCATCGGGTTCCGCCACCATCTATGGCCAGTACAGCGTTGCTCAGAGACTCAGTCATGACAATACCATTATAATACCTATTTGAATTTAGGAAGGCCAAAATAGGCCGATTTCTGCAGCTTTTCTTTGTTTTAATACAGAATACGTTGATTTCCGCTGAAAAAATAAATTTATGGACAAGTGGTATTGAATAGGTATTGTATTGGGAACCGCAAAGGGGGATTCTTTTGACGCTGCCGCCGACCGAACAACTGCATCCAGACGCCATCAAGCTGGACCCACAAGACCCTGTCGCTTCTGCTCGGGCGCTGGTTGAGGGTCAGATTGAAGCCGCGACCTCGGCACGGGGCGCATTGGACGCGATCGCGCGGGGCGGCAACGCCATGGCGCAGACCATCCGCGCGGGCGGCGTTTTACACTATGTGGCGGCTGGCTCATCTGGGTTGATGGCTGCTGCCGACGCGCAAGAGCTGGGCGGCACCTTTTCAATCCCCGCGAACCAGCTCCGTATACATATGGCAGGCGGCCTGCCGACCGGTGTCGAAATGCCCGGAGGCGCAGAAGACGAAGCCGACGGATTAGCAGACGCGCTTTCGACATTGCAACCGACGGATACAATCATCGCAGTGTCCGCAAGCGGATCGACGCCATACACCCTGACCGCCAGCAATATCGCACAGTCATTTGGCGCAACCGTTATCGGAATTGCCAATAACGCAGACAGCCCTTTGCTGGAAAGCGCAGATATCCCAATTCTTTTGGCGACGCCGCCGGAATTGATCTCGGGTTCGACGCGTATGGGTGCCGGAACAGCTCAAAAAATCGCTCTGAACATGCTGTCGTCACTTATGGCACTGCAACTTGGCCATGTTCACGGCGGCATGATGGTCAACCTGCGCGCCGACAACGACAAGTTGCGCGCGCGGGCGACGGGGATCGTCGCGCGGATCGCCAATGTTGATACGGAAAAAGCAAAACTCGCGCTGGACGCCGCGAACGGAGACGTGAAGCCGGCGGTGCTAATCGCTGCACGTGGCATATCACCCAAGGATGCCTCTGCTGTTCTTAACGCAAGCAACGGGGTTCTGAAATCCGCACTGGAACAAGATAAATAACTGCTAACCAACTGGGAGAACACGAATGAAACGCAATAGCCTGAAACTGGCCTTACTGGGCACGACCCTGATGGCTTCAAGCGCCTATGCCGAGGACGTCACGCTGATCATCGAAAGCTGGCGCAATGACGACCTGACCTTGTGGCAGGAGCAGATCATCCCGGCCTTCGAAGCCAAACACCCTGGGATCAAACTGCAGTTCACCCCGTCAGCTCCGGCGGAATACAACGCTGTGCTGAACTCGAAACTGGATGCAGGTTCGGCCGGTGATCTTATCACGTGCCGTCCGTTTGATGCGTCGCTGGCACTTTATGAGGCCGGGCACCTGACCGATCTGTCCTCGGTCGACGCTATGAGCAACTTCTCGGACGTGGCAAAATCGGCATGGCAGACGGATGACGGCTCGGCCAGTTTCTGCGTTCCGATGGCGTCGGTGATCCACGGCTTCATCTACAACAAAGATGCATTTGCCGAGCTTGGCATTGAAGTGCCGACCACCGAAGACCAGTTCTTTGCTGCCCTCGACAAGATCAAGGAAGACGGCACTTACATCCCAATGGCGATGGGCACCAACGATCAGTGGGAAGCCGCCACAATGGGCTACAACAACATCGGCCCGAACTATTGGAAAGGTGAAGAAGGTCGCCAGGCTCTGATCGCTGGCGAACAGAAACTGACGGACGAAGCCTGGACCGCCCCCTACGCAACGTTGGCACGTTGGGGACAGTATCTTGGTGACGGGTACGAGGCGCAGACCTATCCCGACAGCCAGAACATCTTCACTCTGGGGCGGGCCGCTATCTACCCTGCCGGATCGTGGGAAATCGCTGGCTTCAACACACAAGCCGACTTTGAAATGGGCGCATTCAAGCCGCCAGTCCAAAGCGCAGGCGACACCTGCTATATCTCTGACCACACAGATATCGGCATCGGCATGAACGCCGCCACCGAACATCCCGAAGCGGCCGAAACATTTCTAGCGTGGGTCGCAAGCCCCGAGTTTGCCGAAATCTTTGGCAACGCCGTTCCGGGCTTCTTCCCGCTGTCCAACACACCAGTCGAACTGCAGGACCCGCTGGCCAAGGAGTTCGTCGGTTGGCGTGATGAGTGTGAATCGACCATCCGTTCGACATACCAGATCCTGTCGCGCGGCACGCCGAACTTAGAGAACGAGACCTGGGGCGCGTCGGTTGCTGCAATCAAAGGCGCAAACAGCCCTGAGGAATTGGGCGCAGACCTGCAAAAAGGCCTGTCCTCCTGGTACGCTCCGCACCAGTAAGCGCTGATCTGACACATACCCGGGCGGCGGTGATCGCCCGGGTATCCCCGACACCCCATTGAAAGCAGTCCCATGAACCGCCCCCGCTTCCGCTGGCATATCCTTGTGTTTCTTGCACCGGCCGTTCTTGTCTACACGGCAGTCATGATCTTCCCGCTGTTCAACACATTGCGACTGGCGCTTTACTCCGAAGTCGATCAGAGCCGCGTCTTCGTTGGATTGCAGAACTTTCAAACCCTGTTCTTTGATCCGATCTGGTCGGAACAGTTTTGGAATGCGTTAGGCAACAACTTCTGGTTCTTCCTGATCCACATGCTGGTTCAAAACCCAATTGGGATTGCTCTGGCCGCCCTGCTCAGCCACCCGCGCCTGCGGTTTGCGGCCTTGTATCGGTCGGCGATCTTCATTCCCACCATCCTGAGCTTTGTGATTGTCGGGTTTGCCTGGAAGCTGATCCTCTCGCCGATCTGGGGCATTGCGCCGTCTATGCTGGATGCCGTCGGGCTCAAGTCGCTGTTCGCCCCGTGGCTGGGAAAAGAGGAATATGCACTGACCACACTGGCGCTGATTTCGGTCTGGCAGTTTGTCGGCATCCCGATGATGTTGATCTACGCCGCCTTGTTGACCATTCCGGAAGAAATCCTTGAGGCTGGAGAGATCGACGGGATCACCGGAACTGCGGCCTTCTGGAAGATCAAACTGCCGCTGATCCTGCCCTCGATCGGGATCATCTCGATCTTGACCTTCGTGGGGAATTTCAACGCTTTCGATCTGATCTACGCGTCACAAGGCGCGCTGGCGGGGCCGGATTTCTCGACCGATATTCTTGGTACCTTCATGTACCGCACATTCTTTGGCTTCCAGCTGCAACTGGGTGACCCGCATATGGGTTCGGCTATCGCCGGGGCGATGTTCGCCATCATCCTTGTGGGTGTCTGTATCTACCTGTTCGGCATCCAGACCCGGATGCGCCGGTATCAATTGTGAGGGCCACGCGATGAACAAAGCACGTCATAACCCCCTCAACATGGTCGCGATGCACGGCGCGCTGATCCTGTACACACTGATCGCGCTGTTTCCGGTCTTTGTGATTCTGATTAACAGCTTCAAATCCCGCCGCGCGATCTTTCGTGAACCACTGGCCCTGCCCAATGCGGACAGCTTCTCGATGATCGGCTATGAGACGGTGATGAAGCAGGGGGATTTCTTCCTCTATTTCCAGAACTCGATGATTGTCACCGTGGCATCTCTGTCCTTTATCTTGTTGTTCGGCGCGATGGCCGCCTATGCGTTGTCGGAATACCAGTTCAAGGGCAACCTGATCATGGGGCTGTATCTGGCGCTGGGGATCATGATCCCAATCCGCATCGGCACCGTGGCAATCCTTGAGATGATGGTGGCGACCGGGCTGGTAAACTCGCTCTGGGCGCTGATCCTAGTATATACGGCTCAAGGGTTACCACTGGCCGTATTCATCCTGTCCGAATTCATGCGACAAGTCAGCGATGACCTGAAGAATGCCGGGCGCATCGACGGTTTGTCCGAATACACGATATTCTTCCGCCTTGTTCTGCCTCTGGTCCGGCCCGCGATGGCGACCGTGGCCGTGTTCAACATGATCCCGATCTGGAACGACCTTTGGTTCCCGTTGATCCTGGCCCCAGCCGAAGAAACCAAGACCCTGACGCTGGGAAGCCAAGTGTTCATCGGCCAGTTCGTGACCGATTGGAACGCAGTTCTGTCGGCCCTGTCGATGGCTATTCTGCCGGTGCTTGTCCTGTACGTAATCTTCTCGCGACAGCTGATCCGCGGCATCACATCCGGAGCAGTCAAATGACCCGCGTTCTGGTTGCAGGTCTCGGCAATATGGGTTTGAGCCACGCGCTGGCGCACCATCACCGCCCCGACGCGCAGATCGTTGGTTTGGTGAACCGGTCTGGCCGTGTGGATCACCCACATCTCACCGATTATCCGGCCTATTCCGATTTCGACACCGCGCTGGCTGAAACGAAACCCGATCTGGTCGTGGTCGCCACCTACTCTGATAGCCACGCGGATTTCGCCTGCGCGGCTATGGAGGCTGGCGCACATGTGTTTGTTGAAAAACCGCTGGCCACTAATGTCGCCGACGCCCGGCGTGTGGTCGAAACAGCAACCCGGCTGAATCGTAAGTTGGTGGTTGGATATATCCTGCGCCATCACCCCTCTTGGATGCGGCTGATCGATGAGGCGCGCAATCTTGGCGGGCCCTATGTGTTCCGGTTGAACCTGAACCAGCAGTCGTCGGGCGCGGAATGGGAAACGCATAAGGCATTGATGCAGACCACTTCGCCCATTGTCGATTGCGGCGTGCACTATGTCGACGTGATGTGCCAGATCACCGACGCGCTGCCCGTCCGGGTGCATGGTATGGGCCTGCGCCTGTCGGATGAAATTGCACCGGACATGTACAATTACGGCCAGTTTCAGGTGGTCTTCGACGACGGTTCGGTCGGCTGGTACGAGGCTGGATGGGGCCCGATGATGTCGGAAACCGCGTTCTTTGTGAAAGATATCGTGTCGCCCAACGGGTCGGTCTCGATCACCGACGGAAACAAGGGTGCGTCTGCCGACATCGACGGCCATACCAAAGTCGGCGGCTTGCTGGTCCATACACCGCAAGGCGACCACACGATCGAGATGCCGGACGAACCCGGCCATCAAGACCTTTGTGATGCTGAGCAGGCTTATATGCTGCGCGCCATCGCCGAAGATATCGACCTGACCCGTCATATGAATGACGCCGTCCAATCGCTCGCCATTTGTCTGGCTGCGGATCAAAGTATCCGAACCGGCCAGCCCGTTTCCCTTGAGGAGCCCGCATCATGACCGCCCTGACGCTGAACAATGTGAACAAGTCCTTTGGCAACGTGCATGTCCTGAAAGACATCACCCTGGAGGTCGAAGAAGGCGAATTCGTCGTCTTTGTCGGACCGTCGGGCTGTGGCAAGTCCACCTTGCTGCGCGTGATTGCAGGGCTAGAGGATGCATCGTCAGGTGAGATCAACATTGGCGGGCAGCAAGTCAATCTGGTGCCACCATCCAAGCGTGGGATCGCGATGGTTTTCCAAAGCTATGCGCTCTACCCTCACCTCAGCGTTCGGGGCAATATGACCCTTGCGCTGAAGCAGGAAAAGCAGCCCAAATCGGAAATCGAAGGCCGTGTCGCCAAAGCCAGCCGGATGCTGAACCTTGAACCCTATTTGGACCGTTACCCGTCCGAGCTGTCAGGTGGCCAGCGCCAGCGCGTCGCCATCGGGCGCGCCATTGTGCGTGAACCTAAACTGTTCCTGTTTGATGAGCCGCTGTCCAATCTGGACGCCGCCCTGCGAATGAACACTCGGATCGAGATCGCCAATCTGCACCGTGCTTTGGATGCATCGATGATCTACGTCACCCATGACCAGACCGAAGCCATGACGTTGGCCGACAAGATCGTTGTTTTGCGCGATGGTCGGGTCGAGCAGATCGGTAGCCCGATGGAACTGTACAACAACCCCGCAAATCAATTCGTCGCCGGGTTCCTGGGCTCACCTTCCATGAACTTCCTGCCTGAAGCGTTAGTTCAAGAAAGCGGTCAGAACACGATCGGAATTCGCCCCGAGGACCTGTTCCTGTCAGATGACGGCCCGCTTGCCGCGCGTGTCAGCCATGTGGAAAAGTTGGGCGGGGACACCAATGTGATAGCCAAAGTTCAGGACCACGACGTCACAGCCCGTTTGTTTGGCCAACATGCCATCGCAGAAGGTCAAGAATTGCGATTCGGATATGCATCCGAGAAAGCTTATCGCTTTGATGAAGCAGGGCAGCGGCTGGCTTAAACCGGCATACTGTTGGGATCACACAACCTGATCGTCACAACAACATTTTACCAAGATAACAAGCGCGGCTGGCAGAAAGCTTTGGTATGCTTTCGCCAGCCGATTGCTTTTTCTTGAGGGCCAAATGAAGTCATTAATAATGTTGTTAAGAACATGTCACAAAGTCGCCCTACATGCCTTTCATCGACTACTCTAAGACAGCCAGGAGCCATTCATGAAAGACGTTGATACCACCACCCTGTCCGCCGACGATTGGGACGAGCTGCATTTCCCCCGCCCCGAGGAAAACGATTTTGATCACGTCGTCGAAAACGCCATCTCGCGCCGTGGGTTTCTGGCTGGCGTAGTGGCCTTTGGCTCGGGTGCCGCCGCAATGGGCACGGGCCTGCTGGGCTCAACTGCCGCACACGCTGTTACGGCCTCGCGCTTTGCCTTCACGCCGATCGCTGCCCAGACTGACGGCACCGTTCACGTGCCGGAAGGCTATGAGTGGAAGGTTATGACCCGCTGGGGCGACCCGCTGTTTTCCGATGCCGACGGCTATGACATCACCGATGGTGGCCCGATTGAGAAATCGGATCGCATCTTCGGCGAAAACACCGACGGGATGGAGACCTTCTCGTTCCAGGGTCACGAGCTGATCGCGATCAACCACGAATATCCGAACCGCAAGATCAACATGCCCGCCGCTCAGGAAGGTGTTCCGGCCAGCGCCGAGGACGTTTTGAAACTGCAGAACATTCAGGGCGTGACCGTGATGGAAATCACCGAAAGCCCCGATGGCTGGTCAGTTGTCAAAGACAGCCCATTCAACCGCCGTATCCACCACAATACGCCAATGAAGATCGTAGGCCCCGCCGCTGGTCACGACCTGCTGCAAACTGAAGCTGATCCGACCGGAACTACGTCGCTAGGTACGATGAACAACTGTGGTGCGGGTAAAACTCCGTGGGGTACCTACCTGACCTGCGAAGAAAACTTTAACGGCTACTTTGGGTCCAGCGATGAAAACGCCAGCTACGACCAGACGGTCACGGACGGCTTCAAACGCTATGGCATCAAGGCCGAAAGCTGGAACGGGTACGAACTGTTCGATCCGCGTTTCGATACATCAAAAAACCCGAACGAGCCGCACCGTGCGGGCTGGATCGTTGAAATCGACCCAACCAACCCGGACAGCACGCCGGTCAAGCACACCGGTCTGGGCCGTTTCAAGCACGAGAATGCCGAGGTCACTCTGGCCGCAGATGGTCGTGTTGTTGTCTACATGGGCGACGATGAGCGGGGCGAGTACCTGTACAAGTTTGTGTCGAACGGCACCTACCAACCGGGAGGTGAAACCGAGGGCCTGCTGAACGTCGGCACGCTCTACGTCGCCAAGTTCAACGACGACATGAAGGGCGAATGGCTGGCTCTGACACCGGAAACCACCGGGATGGACGAAGCCGATATCGCAGTCTTTACCCGTATGGCCGCGTCCAAGGCCGGCGGCACGACCATGGACCGCCCTGAATGGGTCGCATCCAGCCCTGTTGCGGTAGAAGCGTATTGCTGTCTGACCAACAACAAGAACCGCGGCGTGAAGGCTAACGCCGGTGGAGATGACACCTCGGTCAACGCCCCCAACCCGCGCGAGGCCAACAAGTACGGTCAGATCGTGCGCTGGCGCCCCGCAAATGACGACCACGCCGCCGAAGGGTTCGATTGGGACCTGTACGTGATGGCGGGCAATCCGACGGTTCACTCGGACGATCGCGCCGGCTCGGCAAACGTGAATGAAGGGAACCTGTTCAACTCGCCCGATGGCATGGTGATAGACTCGACCGGGTTGATCTGGATCCAGACGGACGGCAATGACGACAATGAAGGAGACTTCGCAGGCAACGGCAACAACCAGATGCTGGTTGGTGACCCGATCACCGGCGAGATCGCGCGCTTCATGACCGGCCCGAACGGCTGTGAGGTTACCGGTCTCGCCTTGTCCAGCGATCTGCGCACCATGTTTGTCGGCATTCAGCACCCCGGCAGCAATTGGCCGGACGGCGGCACGCCACGGTCGTCGGTTATAGCAATCAAACGTACCGATAACGGTCTGGTCGGCTAATCCCCACAAAACCTATACGCCCCCGACCTTGCGGTTTCGGGGGCGTTTTGTTTCAAATGTCCTCACCCGGTATGGCAAGTGGCCCACCCGGTGCCATGAGATGGCGCTCTGAAAGCCACGGGTTCAGCTCCAACGCCTGAGACAACGCTTCTCGCGCCTCGTCCATGCGCTGTAGTCCCATCAGGGTCAGCGCACGGCCACTGATCGCGGCGACGTGGTTGGGAGACAGCTCGATTGCCTTGTCCAAGTCAGGCAGCGCGGATTGAAAATCCTGGCGCAGGTAGTGGGCGAATGCGCGTTGGTTGTACCCTTCCGCGTAGGACGGGCAGTACGCGACCAGCTTGTCAAAATCTTCAATCGCGCCCAGCAGGTCCCACGCATTTCGGCGTGTCATGCCTCGATCCAGAACAGCCTGCGCGCTTTCGTCCGGGGCATCGGTCCAGAACTCCCATAACTGACCGGACAGTGCACGAGCGGACTGTTCGGTTTCAGCGCTTTGTATCTGTTCCAGAACCGCCGATACATCTGCGGAATGGTCTGGCGCGACAGGGCAGTCTTGCGCATTGGCCGCAAAAACGGTCGCAGCATAGAAAATTGAGGCGTAAGCAAAGCGTTTCATGCGCCAATGGTGACGCGTGCAACCTGTTCGTCAACCCATCGCATCCAAGGCCCCAGACATCCCGGTCTCTTTCACAGCCTCCATCGCGACAAAGGTTGAAGTGCTGGCGACATGCGGCAATGATGAGATCTTTTCGGCCAAAACCGCGCGGTATTCCGACATAGACCCGGTGCGAATTTTCAGAAGATAGTCAAAATTCGACGCAATCATATGGGCTTGTTCGATCTCAGGCACTTTACGAACGGCCGCGTTGAAATCGGCTAAAGCTCTCTCGCGCGTGTCAGTCAATCGGACTTCGACAAAGGCTACGTGGTCCAAACCAAGGCGAATGGGGTCCAGCAAGGCACGATATCCGGTAATGATGCCATCAGCCTCAAGTCTCTTCACACGTGCTTGAGTTGGGGATTTCGAAAGCCCGATACGCCGCGCGAGATCGGCGATGGGGATCCGGCCGTCCTCGGCCAGAATCGCCAGAATTGATCTGTCGAACCTATCCAGCCCCGGAAAGTCTTTTTGCATCGCTCAAACCCCTGAAATCAGGCCAATCGCCTAGCCGTAGATAAAACTAAGGCAATCGTCCCGGAAAATCGACACTATATTACTCAAAAGACCGGAGGACACATGTCACACAGCCTGCGCGCACGCATTGATGCCAAAACCTATGCCGATCCGTCGGAAATTCTTGACGCGTTGATCGCAAATGCTGATCTGAGCGAAGCCGACCGCACCGCGATCTGCGCGGCTGCGGCGCAATTGGTGCGTGACATCCGATCCAGCACCTCACCCGGTATGATGGAAGTGTTCCTGGCCGAATACGGCCTGTCCACCGACGAAGGCATTGCGCTGATGTGTCTGGCCGAGGCGCTGCTGCGCGTACCCGATGCCGACACCATCGACGCGCTGATCGAGGACAAGATCGCCCCATCGGATTGGGGCAAGCATCTGGGTCGGTCTTCTTCGTCGCTGGTCAACGCGTCCACGTGGGCCCTGATGTTGACGGGCAAGGTTCTGGACGAAGACAGGACCTCTCCGGTCGGTGTCTTGCGCGGTGCGATAAAACGTCTGGGCGAACCCGTGATCCGCACGGCAGTCGGGCGCGCAATGAAGGAAATGGGCCGCCAGTTTGTGCTGGGCGAGACGATCAAATCCGCCATGGATCGCGCCAGCGGTATGGAGGCAAAAGGCTACACCTATTCCTACGACATGCTGGGCGAAGCGGCACGAACCGAGGCCGATGCCGCCCGCTATCACCTGTCCTACTCACGGGCGATTGCTGCAATCGCCGAAGCCTGTATTCACGACGATATCCGGGCCAATCCGGGGATGTCTGTTAAGCTGTCGGCGCTCCATCCACGCTACGAGTTGGCGCAAGAAGCAGAAGTCATGGAAGAACTGGTGCCCCGTTTGCGGGCTTTGGCCCTTTTGGCTAAGGCGGCAGGCATGGGCCTGAATGTGGACGCCGAAGAAGCAGACCGCCTTTCCTTGTCTCTGCAGGTGATCGAGGCGGTGATGGCCGAACCGGCCCTGGATCGTTGGGACGGCCTGGGTATCGTCGTTCAGGCTTATGGCCCGCGCGCCGGGATCGTGCTGGACACACTGTATGACATGGCCGGGCGTCACGAACGAAAGCTGATGGTTCGTTTGGTCAAAGGGGCCTACTGGGATACCGAGGTCAAAAGAGCTCAGGTTGAAGGCATCGATGGCTTTCCCGTGTTCACCCGCAAGGCGGCCACGGACATTTCCTACATCTCAAATGCGCGCAAACTGCTGGGTATGACCGATCGAATTTACCCGCAATTTGCCACCCACAACGCCCATACGGTCAGTGCGATCCTTCATATGGCCGATGACCAGCCATTCGAATTCCAGCGCCTGCATGGGATGGGCGAAACCCTGCACCAGCTTGTCAAAGACCAAAACGACACACGGTGCCGGATCTATGCGCCGGTCGGGGCGCATCGCGATCTGCTGGCCTATCTGGTGCGGCGTCTGCTGGAAAACGGTGCGAACTCGTCATTCGTAAACCAAATCGTGGACGAGAACGTTCCGCCGGAAGAGGTCGCCGCTGATCCGTTCCTGACCATTGTGGATCAGGCACGACCGCTGCCAACCGGACCGAACCTATTCCAACCCGAACGCGTCAATTCGAAGGGTTTTGACCTTCACCACACCCCGACTTTGGACAAGATCGACGCCGCGCGGGATGCTTTCCGGGCGCACCACTGGTATGCGCAGCCGCTGCTGTCCGGCGATGCAACCCCTGAACAGGATCAACCGGTTACCAATCCGGCCCAACCGCAGGATCGCCCCGGAGCAATCGCCCCCGCCAGCGCCGAGGATGTCGAGCTTGCCCTGAGTTCCGCGGCACCGTGGCAGGCACCACCAGCAGAACGGTCGCGTATCTTGAATACTGCTGCCGATCTATATGAGGCTCATTTTGGCGAGCTTTTCGCCTTGCTCGCGCGCGAGGCAGGTAAGTCCCTGCCCGATGCCGTTGCCGAATTGCGTGAGGCGGTCGATTTCCTGCGCTACTACGCTGCGAACATTCCCGATGCGGAACCGGCAGGCGTTTTCACCTGCATCAGCCCGTGGAACTTCCCGCTCGCTATCTTCACAGGCCAGATTTCAGCGGCCTTGGCCACGGGCAACGCAGTTCTGGCCAAGCCCGCACCGCAAACGCCACTGATCTCGCATCGGGCCGTTCAATTGCTGCACGAGGCCGGAGTTCCCCGCGATGTGCTGCAATTATTGCCCGGCGGCCCATCCGTTGGTGCGGCGTTGACTTCTGACCCGCGCGTATCCGGCGTGGCGTTTACCGGATCGACGGCGACCGCGTTGAAAATACGCGCAGCCATGGCCGACAACCTGCGCCCCGGTGCGCCTCTGATCGCCGAGACCGGCGGGTTGAACGCGATGATCGTGGACAGTACCGCCCTGCCTGAACAGGCCGTTCAGTCTATCATCGAAAGCGCGTTTCAATCTGCCGGGCAGCGGTGTTCTGCCTTGCGGTGTCTCTATGTCCAGGAAGATATCGCCGACGATTTGCTGACAATGCTAACCGGTGCAATGCAGGTTCTGCAGGTCGGAGATCCTTGGTTGATCTTCACCGATTGCGGACCGGTTATTGACGATACGGCGCGCCAGGGCATCGCAGTTCACGTTGCAAATGCCCGCGCCGAAGGCCGTGTTTTAAAGGACACGCCTATACCGCCCGAAGGGACGTTCATCGCCCCGACGCTTATCGAGATACCCGGCATTTCCGCCTTGCAGCACGAAATTTTTGGCCCTGTCCTGCATGTCGTTCGCTTCAAGGCATCTGAGATTGATCAGATCATCGCCGACATAAACGCAACCGGATACGGGCTGACCTTTGGCCTGCATACTCGGATCGACGACCGTGTACAGCACATCACCGAGGCAGTGCACGCCGGAAACATCTACGTCAACCGCAACCAAATCGGCGCTATCGTAGGATCTCAGCCATTTGGCGGTGAGGGGCTTTCGGGCACAGGCCCCAAGGCGGGTGGGCCGAATTACATGACGCGGTTCTGCGCCCCGGACCGGCAGCTGTCCGTCGAGCAATGGGATAGCCCAATGAGCGAGCTTCCCGATGTTCAGGGTACGCCCGCGTCGGTGCAGACCCAATCCCTGCCCGGCCCGACGGGCGAATCCAACCGGTTAAGCGAATTCCCACGCGCGCCATTGCTGTGCATGGGTCCCGGAGCCGAGGCCGCGCGCGCGCAAGCCGACGCCGTTCAGGCGCTGGGGGGAACGGCCATTCAGGCGACCGGTTCGCTAGACTTGCATCGGTTGGAGAACGTGACCGGGATATCGGGCGTTCTTTGGTGGGGCGATGACGACACAGCGCGTGAGATCGAACGTCACCTCGCCCGTCGGGACGGCCCGATCCTGCCGCTGATCCCCGGCCTTCCGGACCGCGCACGCGTTCTGGCCGAGCGTCACCTGTGCGTTGATACAACAGCCGCGGGCGGCAATGCCGCATTGCTTGGGGGTGCGGCGTAAGCATGCCTTGACGCTGGGCCGGGAAAAGCCCAGCGTCGCCTCATGTTTCCAATCCGCGACCATAACCCTTCGGGGCGAACACCCTATGTCGTCTATCTGCTGATGGCGGCCAATATCCTGATATTTCTCAGCTATGTGGGCATCATGAACGATGCTCGGCTGATCAATCAGCTGTACTACGACTATGCGATTATCCCGGCGCGGATCACTGACGGTTTTGCGTTTGAGACACTGGTGACCTCGATGTTCCTGCACGGAGGTTGGATGCATCTGGCCGGAAACATGCTGTTCCTGTGGATTTTCGGCGACAACCTCGAAGATGAAATGGGCCACCTGCCCTTTCTGTTGTTCTATACTGCAGCCGGGATCGGCGCGGGTCTGATCCATGTCTTCACGGCCCCGGGCTCGGTCGTGCCGACCATTGGGGCATCCGGTGCGATTGCGGGGGTTATGGGCGGTTACCTGCTGCTGTTCCCCAAGGCCCGCGTGGATATCCTGCTGATCCTCATTGTCTATTTCCGCATATTCACGATACCTGCCTTTGTCATGCTGGGGGTCTGGTTGGCTATGCAGTTCTTTGGCAGTCTGGCCAGCAACCCGGATGAAGGCGGGGTGGCCTATTGGGCGCATACGGGTGGGTTTTTCGTGGGTCTGATTTTGTGCATCCCAATCTGGCTGCGGCGCGGTGGCACTGATTTTTGGGGCCGCACGCACGGCCATCCGCCGCATCCTGAACACAAGTACAAGCTAACTCAGTCCCGTATTCCCCACGTACCACGCAAGTAGCAGGGACATCAGGGTTTCGGTATCTGGCCGCCGCTTAGGTGGGTGATTTCCCGCGCTGCGGCCAGAACCAATTCACCCAGTGCATGCGCACGATCCGCTCCGAACCGAGCGGTCGGACCCGATACCGAGATCCCTGCGCATGGCTCCCCCCGGTCATTGAAAATCGCCGAGCCGATACAGGACATGCCCTGATATCTTTCTTCTCGGTCATGCGACCAGCCGCGTGCGCGGGTATTGGCAAGATCCTGTTGTAGTCCGTCGCCCGGTATCTGCGTGTTCGCGGTGAATTCCACCGGATCAATCGCCGCTAGCGTTTTGGCCAACCCCATTTCGGTCATTGCTGCAAGGATCGCCTTGCCGGTGCCCGAGGCATACATCGGCGTTCGCGCCCCGGGCGGGAAAAAGGCGCGGATGGGATTCGGAGTTTCGACCTGACCGACAAAGACCACCTCGGACCCATCCGGCACCGCCAGGTTGGCGGTCTCACCGCTGTCCTGCATAAGACGTCTCAGAATTGGCCGCCCGATTTCAAGCACACTGTTGCGGCGCAGGAACGAGGCGCCGGTCCGGTACGCCTCGATCCCGATCATCCATTCCTGACGTTCGTCGTCAAAGGCCACAAAGCCGTGTTTCTGCAAGGTCACCAGAATGCGGTGCGTCGTGGCCGTCGGCACATCGATCTCGCGTGCCAGATCGCTGAGCGCTGCGCGTTCCAACCGAGCCACCGTGGTCAAAACGCCCAGCGCCCGATCCAGCGATTGCATGGTCCCGACCGAGCTTTCCTTGAACAGGGATTTGGGCCTGCCACGCGGTCTTTTCTGATTGTCCATCGCCCTACTCCATTGCTCTACGCCAGATTATTTCTAAATCGTTCATTTTTGAGATCCAAAAATGAAAAACGAAAAACTGCATAAATACAGCGCGTTAAATATTTAATCGCAAAAATGAAAATATTTTTCAAGAAAATTGCACATCGTGAGGTTTTCCCGGACACTTACATCCAAAGCGGAGGAATAACAGATGTCCAACCAAAACCCGGTTTTCATACCCGGCCCAACCAACATCCCAGACCGGTTGCGTCTTGCCATGCAGGTTCAAACGCAGGATCACCGCGCACCGGATTTTGTCGAAACCTTTGCACCCGTTCTTGAGGACACGAAAAAGGTGTTCGGTACTACGACCGGCCAGATCGTGACCTTCCCAGCCAGCGGCACCGGTGGATGGGAAGCGGCCGTTACCAACACACTCAGCCCCGGCGACAAGGTTCTGGTCGCGCGCTACGGCGTGTTCAGCCATCGCTGGATAGACCTGTGCGAGCGTCACGGGCTGGACGTTCAGATCGTCGAATGTCCTTGGGGCACCGGCGCACCCGCTGATCAGTTTCAGGCCGCTTTGGCCGATGACAGCGCGCATGAAATCCGCGCTGTTCTGGTGACCCACAACGAAACAGCCACCGGGGTGCGTTCGGACATCGCAGCGGTTCGCCAAGCGATGGATTCGGAAAACCATCCCGCGATGCTGTTTGTCGACTGCGTCAGCTCTCTGGCTTCGATGCCGTTCGACTTTGACGCTTGGGGCGTCGATATCGCCGTGTCGGGGTCGCAAAAGGGATTCATGCTGGCGACCGGCATGGCAATTCTGTGCGTCAGCCCCAAGGCACAGGACGCGATGAAAAGCGCCAAGCTGCCGCGCACTTTCTTTGACTTCGACGATATGATGGCAGCCAATGCATCGGGCGGGTTTCCCTATACGCCGCCGCTGCAATTGATCTACGGCATGCGCGAAAGCCTCAAGATGCTGTTTGAAGAAGGGCTTGAGAATGTTTATGCCCGGCATTTCCGACTGGCCGAAGGTGTGCGCCGCGCCGTCGACGCCTGGGGGCTGAAACTTGTCGCGCAATCGCCCGATCTGTATTCTGACACTGTCAGCGCGATCTACGTGCCAGACGGGTATGATAGCAACACACTCACTGACCACGCGTTCAACGCTTATGGCGTGTCCTTTGGTATTGGACTGGGTCAACTGAATGGTAAGGCGTTCCGCATCGGCCATCTGGGCAGCCTGACGGATGTGATGGTTCTGTCCGGCCTCAGCACAATCGAGATGGCGATGGCCGATCTGAACTATCCGATCACTTTGGGCAGCGGGGTCGCGGCGGCGCAGGATTATTATCGCACCGGCCCATCTGACCGCGCCCAGGCCGCAGCCTGAGGAGGATGGCAATGCTGGATCACATCCCCGCAGCGGATCTGACGATCGACGATATGCGCGCTGCGCATGAACGGATCAAACCCTTCATCCGGCGCACCCCGATCATGGTGTCGGACTACTTGAACGATCTGACCGGAGCGCAGCTGTTCTTCAAATGCGAGAACTTCCAAGAGGCCGGCGCGTTCAAAGTACGCGGTGCGAGCAACGCCGTGTTTGGCCTGAGTGATGATATGGCGACCAAGGGTGTTTGCACACACTCCAGTGGCAACCACGCTTTGTCCCTGTCTTATGCCGCCGGACGGCGGGGTATTCCCTGCAACGTGGTTATGCCGCGTACCGCGCCGCAAGCCAAGAAGGACGCCGTGCGCCGTTATGGCGGGACGATCACAGAGTGCGAGCCGTCAACCTCATCCCGCGAGGCGACCTTTGCCGAAGTTCAGGCCAGAACGGGCGGAGAGTTCGTGCACCCTTATAATGATCCGCGCGTCATTGCGGGTCAGGCCACTTGCTCGGCCGAAATGTTGGAACAGACAGACGGAATGGATGCAGTCGTCGCCCCGATCGGAGGCGGGGGCATGGTCTCGGGCACGTGCCTGACGGTTTCGAACCTGGCACCCGACACCGCAATCTATGCCGCCGAGCCAGAACAGGCGGACGACGCATACCGGTCCTTCAAAGCAGGTCACATCATCGCCGATGATGCGCCAAAAACCATCGCCGACGGGCTACTCGTGCCGCTGAAAGAGAACACGTGGCACTTCGTGTCCCGAAATGTGACCGACATTTTCACCGCCTCTGACGACGAGATCATTGAAGCGATGAAGCTGACGTGGAAATACCTGCGCGTCGTGATGGAGCCGTCATCGGCCGTGCCTCTGGCAACCATACTCAAGAACCCGGACGTATTCCGCGGCAAGCGCGTCGGTGTGATCATCACCGGCGGCAACGTGGATCTGGACAAACTGCCCTGGCTGAAAGGGTAAGGAGGAACGACATGAACAAACCTGTGAACATCAAAGAACTGGAAGTCGGGTTCGACATCCCCGCTGCAATCGGCATGGATGAAAGCGAAATCCAGACCCCTTGCCTGATCCTGGACCTTGATGCGCTGGAGCGGAACATCAAGAAGATGGGCGATTATGCCAAGGCTCATGGTATGCGCCACCGCGTGCACGGCAAGATGCACAAGTCCGTCGACGTCGCCAAGCTACAGGAACAGCTCGGCGGTGCGGTTGGCGTCTGCTGTCAAAAGGTATCTGAGGCTGAGGTTTTCGCGCGGGGCGGCATCAAGGACGTTCTCGTGTCGAACCAAGTCCGTGATCCGGCCAAGATCGACCGGTTGGCGCAACTGCCCAAATTGGGCGCGCGCATTATTGTGTGCGTAGACGACATCGACAATGTCGCCGACCTGTCCAAAGCCGCTGTCGATCACGGCACGGAACTTGAAGTCTTTGTCGAAATTGACTGCGGTGCAGGTCGGTGCGGCGTGACCACGACCCAAGCTGTTGTCGATATCGCAAAGGCAGTCAACGCAGCACCCAACCTGAAATTTACCGGCATTCAGGCCTATCAGGGCGCGATGCAGCACCTCGACACCTATGAGGCGCGCAAAGAGAAGCTGGATACAGCCATCGCCATGGTCAAAGACGCGGTTGACGGTTTGAAAGCCGAAGGCATCGACTGCGAGCTGGTTTCGGGCGGTGGAACAGGATCATACTACTTCGAGAGCAATTCAGGCATTTACAACGAGTTGCAGTGCGGATCCTACGCTTTCATGGATGCGGATTATGGGCGCATTCTGGACGAGAACGGCAAACGGATCGATCAGGGCGAATGGGAAAACGCGCTGTTCATTCTGACCAGCGTTATGAGCCATGCCAAGACTGACAAGGCCATCTGCGACGCCGGCCTCAAGGCGCAATCGGTCGATAGCGGCCTGCCTTTCATCTTTGGGCGCGACGATGTGCAATACCTC
The DNA here is from genome assembly GCF_059611225.1 of Ruegeria sp. CDSA246. Taxonomy (NCBI): domain Bacteria; kingdom Pseudomonadati; phylum Pseudomonadota; class Alphaproteobacteria; order Rhodobacterales; family Roseobacteraceae; genus Ruegeria; species Ruegeria sp. CDSA246. Next base: position 41,614 of record NZ_JBXWPD010000012.1, read on the forward strand.
AAATGTTCGGACGAGCACGGTGTCATCGGCGACCCCGACGGCGTTTTGAAGGTGAACGACAAGCTGAGGCTGGTGCCTGGGCATTGTGATCCCACCTGCAACGTCCACGATTGGTATGTCGGTGTGCGCAACGGCAAGGTCGAGGCTCTGTGGCCCGTGTCGGCCCGCGGAAAGGCTTATTGATGAGGGATGCTATGACCACGCAAGATGGCCTGCTGATAGTAGGCGAAGACCTGTGCGAACAGCTGGTGGGCCGCCAACAGGCCTTTGATGCGGTCCAATCCGTGTTTGGTGCAATGGCCAGCGGTGGGGCGCGGAACTTTCCGGTCGTTCGCGAGGCACTGGGCTACGCTGATGCGCTGTATGGTTTCAAATCCGGTTTTGATCGGGACGGACAGGTGTTGGGCGTTAAGTCCGGCGGCTATTGGCCGGGCAATGCCGAACAAGGATTGACCAATCACCAATCCACGGTGTTTCTGTTCGATCCTGATACCGGGCGGCTATCTGCGCTGGTAGGCGGAAACTACCTGACGGCCGTGCGAACAGCAGCTTCATCAGCGGTTTCGATCGCACATCTTGCTCGGAAAGATGCCAAAGTGCTGGGCATGGTTGGCGCAGGTCACCAATCGACCTTCCAACTGCGTGCGGCAGCAGAACAGCGTGCATTTGAAAAGGTTGTCGCCTGGAATCCGCACCCCGACATGCTGCCCCGTTTGGCGGCTGTCGCCGAGGAAATCGGACTGGAATTCGAAGCCGTCAGTCAACAAGAGCTTGGTGCCCAATCGGATGTGATCATCACAATCACCTCGGCATTCGAGCCGCTATTGATGAAAGACTGGATCAAACCGGGCACGCATCTGGCCTGTATGGGCACAGACACGAAAGGCAAGATGGAGGTCGACCCGGCGCTGGTCGCCTCGGCCACCGTTTTCACCGACGAGGTCGCCCAATCCGCGACGATCGGTGAGGCGCAGCACGCTATAGGAAGCGGTACTTTGACCGAAACACAAATCACCTCAATTGGTGCAGTCATCAACGGCGATCATCCCGGGCGGACCAGTGCTGACGAGATCACCCTGTTCGACGGAACTGGCGTGGGTCTGCAGGACCTCGCTGTTGCATCCGTCGCCGCGCGGCTGGCGGACGAAGCAGGTCTGGCGCAACGCGCGACCCTCTGAAAACAAAAAAAGCGCGCCTCAATCGGGGCGCGCTTACGGAATTGCTATGTGGCTGATTAGCCTCGGATCACCTTGGAAAACTGGTCGAAAATCGGCTCGTTCGAACAGATCACTTCACCGTCTTCCAAAACGTTGCCTTCAGGGTTTAGCGCCTGAACAAATCCGCCCGCTTCTTGGACGATGATGATTCCGGCGGCCACATCCCAGGAATTCAGGCGACGCTCCCAAAAGCCTTCGTAACGCCCCGCTGCCACATAAGCCATGTCCAGCGCGGCGGCACCCCAACGGCGCACACCAGCACAAGCAGGCATTAGGCGCGCCAGATCCTGCAGCGTTGCAGGCAGGTCCGAACGGCCACCAAAAGGCAGGCCGGTCGAGAAAATCGACTCGATCATCCGATGACGGCCCGAGACGCGGATACGCATGTCATTCATCCAAGCGCCCTCGCCTTTTTCGGCAAAGAACATCTCATCCTTGGCGGCGTCATAGATTACGCCAGCCACGATCTTACCCTTGTGTTCCAACGCAATTGAGATCGCCCAGTGCGGCAGACCGTGCAAGAAGTTCGTGGTGCCGTCCAGCGGGTCGACGATCCAGCGGCGGGTCGGGTCTTCGCCCTCAATCACGCCACCCTCTTCGGCCAGCCAGCCGTAGGTCGGGCGTGCGCCCAGCAGTTCCTCTTTCAGGATCGCCTCGGCAGCAATGTCAGCTTTGGAAACAAAGTCGCCTGCGCCTTTCATCGAAACCTGAAGGTTCTCGACTTCACGGAAATCCTTGACCAAAGAACGCCCCGCCTTGCGCGCGGCTTTGATCATGATGTTGAGGTTTGCACTGCCAACCATTGTCCAAAGGCTCCTGTCCGGTCAAACCGCGCGTATACTGATGCAAAGCGCCCTTGCCAAGAGGAATGATGCGCATACCAGACCCGCGTTTTTTGCCTATTGCGCCTGCAGCTTGCGCGCCTCGGTTTCAGCCAGCTTGATCAGCTCTTGCACAAAGGGTTTTTCCAGATCCTCGCTGCGCACTGCCGCGTAAAGCCTGCGGGTGATGCCGTCCTTGGTTAGGGGGCGGGTGACGTAGTCGGAATTGTACTTCACTTCGCGCACAACCCAGTCAGGCAGCACCGAAATACCGCGGTTCGACGCGACGAGCAAAAGGATCACTGCAGTCAATTCGACCTGCCGGATTGCTGCCGGCTCGACCCGCGCGGGTATCAGCAACTGGCTGAACACATCCAGCCGGGTGCGCTCGACCGGATAGGTAATCAGGGTTTGCCCACGGAAATCCTCGGCTTCGATGAACTCTTTCTGCGCCAGCGGGTGGGATGAGGCAGCAACAAAAACAGCGTCATAGTCAAACAGTTCAATGAACTCGATGCCGGGCAGGTCTTCTGGATCGGACGAAACGACCAAATCGACTTCTTCTTTTTGCAGCGCAGGCAGGGCGTCAAATGCCAAACCCGGGCGGATATCGACGTCCACGTCACCCCAGGATTTCCGGAAAGATTCAAGCACCGGGAATAGCCATTCGAAACACGCGTGGCATTCGATCGCGATATGCATCCGGCCCGTACGCCCATCCCGAAGTGACGTGAATTCCTGTTGTGTGGCCTGGACTTGCGGCAATATTTGTTCGGCCAACCGCAGCAGCCGCAGCCCTGCCGCCGACAGCTTCATCGGCTTGGACCGGCGCAGGAACAGTTCAACCCCCGCCTGATCCTCTAGCCCCTTGATCTGATGGCTTAGCGCGGATTGGGTGATGTTCAGTTGATCCGCCGCACGGGCAAGCCCACCGCATTCGTGGATCGCCTTGATCGTACGCAGGTGGCGGAATTCAATGTGCATTACAGTGATACTCATGTTGTTCTTGAATAATATGAGTTTGTCTCACATTGCCCAAACTGGCACAAGGTCCTTGTACCAATCAAATGAGGCCGTGATGACCAAGCCAGAAATTTCATTCGAGTTCTTTCCGCCCAAGACGCTCGAAGCCTCGTTTCGTCTTTGGGACACGGTTCAGACTCTGGCCCCGTTAGAGCCGCGATTTGTCTCGGTCACCTATGGTGCGGGTGGCACAACGCGGGAACTGACCCGCGATGCGGTGGCGACCCTGCACAAATCCTCGGGGCTGCCTGTTGCTGCGCATTTGACATGTGTTGATGCCTCGCGGCAGGAAACGCTGGAAATCGCGGATACTTTCGCGCGGGCGGGCGTACAGGATATCGTAGCCCTGCGCGGTGATCCGCCAAGCGGTCAGGATCGTTTTGAGCCACACCCCGAAGGTTTTGCAAATTCGGTTGAACTGATTTCGGCCCTGGCTGAGACCGAGATGTTCAACATTCGAGTCGGCGCCTACCCCGACATTCACCCCGAGGCACAAAATGCCCGCACCGATATTGAGTGGCTCAAGGCCAAACTCGATGCAGGCGCAGATGAGGCCCTGACCCAGTTCTTTTTTGAGGCCGAGACGTTTTTCCGGTTCCGGGACGCCTGCGAAAAAGCCGGCATCGACAAGCCTATCGTGCCCGGCATCCTGCCGATCGAGAACTGGAAAGGTGCACGCAATTTCGCCAAACGATGCGGCACGCGCATTCCCCAATGGGTCGAACAGGCGTTTGAAAAGGCCGTGCGCGACGATCGTGAGGATTTGCTGGCTACAGCATTGTGCACCGAGCTGTGCTCGGACCTGATCGACGGGGGCGTGGACAAACTGCATTTCTACACGCTGAACCGGCCGGAATTGACGCGTGATGTGTGTTTTGCCCTTGGCATAACGCCGAAAACTGATCTGCAAAACGTGGCCTGAATGGGGCTCGGGAAAAGGGCGCCTTCACCGGCAGGAATAAAACTGAGAACAATTGCTGCGCACTGCCGCAATTGTTCCTGCAGGCACTTCAATTTTATGTGAAATTTGACAAGTTCGCAGTCCTGTTCAAACTGGGACAGTAACATTTTTTGTAATGAGTATTTTGGGTTATGGAACCTGCTGACAAGATCAATGCCCGCACAGAGGCACTGTATGCGCTAGGGTTAAATCAAAGCGCTACCTCTGATGAAATCAGAAACGCCTGGCGAAACATTGCGTTTCATGGGCACCCTGACCAAGCCGAAGGCGATAGTTCTGGATTTACACGCGCCAAAGAAGCCTATGACCTTCTGCGCAAGGAAGGGCTGGCCGGGAAAGGCACCGGGCTGAGGAAACCGCTGCGTCCAAAGCTGCGGCGACGCGTTGTTACGTTGGAAGCAGCTGATATTAACGCATGCCGCGCTTTATTGAATACTGCATTGCCAGACCGATCAGAAGAGATCGAAACACCCGAATCCGAGCTTGCGTGCAAATCAGACCATGTTCCGGATGCGGTCGGGTTTTTCGGACGCCATTTGACGTTCTTTGTCTCGACGCCAGTCTACGAAGGGGCAAATCGTGTTGCTCTGCCAACGTCAGTTCTGGCCGGGTCGCGCCGAACGGAAACAGAGGTTTTGAATTTCCAGTCGAACGATTCCGGCGGCGGCGAGGTTGTTGTCCCCGACGCGATCATTGCCCGGACGTTCCCCGGTGCCAAAAGCGTTCGCATTCGGTTCGATGCCGATCAGCAGATGCGGGACGAATTCTCGTTTGCGCATTGACGAAAAAGCCCGGCTGGAATGAGCCGGGCTTTGGTTTGGCGAGTGGCCACCTAGTTTGAAATCGGGCCTTCCGAAGTGAATTTCGGGATCACGCTGGAGGATGCGCCATCGGGTTCGATCCCCGGCCAGTTGCCTTCGGCGAGGTTGATATTGCCGGGCACGTCTTCTTCCCAGAAACCGACGACGACATCGGTGATGTTCAGATAAAGCTTGTCATCGACGATCCGCCACAGGTTCGGGTTCGCAGGGACTTTGCCTCCCTTCGAAACACCGTATGCGCAATGTCCGTCATATTGCGGTGCGTAGAAGGCTGGATTCTCCTGAAATTTGTCGCGGTTCTCTTCAGACGAAAATGCCCAGGTGGCACCATTGTATTCCGCAGTGATGTCTGCACGGCCGCGTACAGGTGCTGGCTGAGATTGGCCAACCGCAACCTGATCTAGGCCACGGTAGGCGACGACATCGTAGCCGGACACGGCGAACCCGGTGCCGTCAATATACTGGTCACCAGCAAAGGCCGGAGCGGCAAGGGTCAGTGCCGCGGCTACAGTCAGGGCAAAACGTTTCATGGTGGTAAGTCCTTTTGTCCTCGGGGTTGTTGATTTGCCCGAACTTGCGGGTCTGAATATACAATAGGCAATTCAGATCGCTTGCGAAGTCCCCCTCGCGTCGCTGTGACGTTGAATGAGAATTCGTGAGATGTCGGGTGAGGATTGTTACAAAAACGCTGCGCTCTGGGGGGTTGGACTCGGTGCTTTGCAACATTAGCTGTTGTGATGGACGGACAATTCACGTGCACTTTGCGAAGAAAGGCAAGAAATGAGCGAGCAACCGACCTATACGCCCCCAAAGGTCTGGACATGGGACAGCCAGAATGGCGGCCAATTTGCCAACATCAATCGCCCAATCGCTGGCGCCACTCACGACAAGGATCTGCCGGTTGGACGGCACCCGCTGCAACTATATTCGCTGGCCACCCCCAATGGCGTCAAAGTGACCGTGATGCTGGAGGAACTGCTGGCGCTGGGTCACGAAGGTGCCGAATACAACGCATGGCTGGTCAATATCGGCGAAGGCGATCAGTTCAGCTCGGGCTTTGTCGGGGCCAACCCTAATTCGAAAATCCCCGCTCTTTGGGATCGCTCAGGCGACAAGCCGACACGCGTGTTCGAAAGCGCGTCGATCCTGTTTCATCTGGCCGAAAAGTTTGGTGCGTTTTTGCCAGAGTCCGGACCGGAACGTGCGGAAGTCATGAACTGGGTCTTCTGGCAAATGGGCAGTGCACCCTATTTGGGCGGCGGATTTGGCCATTTCTACGCCTACGCGCCGGAAAAGTTCGAATACCCGATTAACCGCTTCACGATGGAAACCAAGCGTCAGTTGGACGTTCTCGATCGTGAACTGGCCAACAAGACGTATATCGCAGGCGAGGATTACACCATCGCGGACATGGCGATCTGGCCCTGGTATGGTCAACTGGTTCTGGGTCGCCTGTACAGCGCCGCGGAATTCCTGGATGTCGAATCGTACAAAAACGTCATGCGGTGGGCCAAGGCCATCGACGCGCGCCCTGCCGTACAGCGTGGCCGCATGGTCAACCGCCCATTCGGTGAGCCACATACCCAGCTGCACGAACGCCACGAGGCCAGCGATTTCGAAACCCGCACCCAGGACAAACTGGAAGCTGCTGCGGAATAATCCCCAAAGCCCCGCAGATCCTTCGTGCGCGGGGCTTTTTTCCTATTTTAGAATGGGTGGCTTATCCGGGTTGCTGCCAGGTATCGTCTGCGCGACAACACGAGCCTCTGGCTGCGGCAGATCGAACCGCAAACCAACCCGCGCCAATGAGGCAGCTGCTTGATCGTGCGCACCGAAGAACCCGACATCCATTGCCCCTGCCTCAATCCCGGAAAACGTCAACGCCTCGGACGTGGCTTTAGCGAGTGCGGGCTCGGCGCCTTCGACAGCACCTATGAACCCAAGCAGGTGCCCGGAACCGCCGCCTTCGGACTTCGTTCCCACCAGATATGCGGCTTCAGCCAATCCAACGGCCGTGGCAAGTTTCGCATCCAGTGCGGTCAACAAATCGTCGGGCAGACCCGCAGGGGGCAAGAACTCTGCCAACCGTTGCTGAACCTCCTCTGGTCCATGCTGCAGAGTTTCCGCCAGCCAACCCAGCGCCTCGGACGGGATCAGCATAGAGGACGGCGCAACTTCGAGGTTGAGGCCCAGCCCGATCCCCTGCCCCGCCAGCATGGAGGACAACACCCGGCCCGACAACGCCACATAAGGAACAGGACGTTCGGCAAACCGCGCTAACCGGTCCTCTCGGTCAAAGGCCAGCACGAAGCGTCCATCAGCGACGTCAAACAACTCGGGCGAGATATTTTCGCCCTTCGCCTCTTCCGTCAGCATCAGAAACAGCTCGCTGTCGGCAAGCCGTTCGAAGAAACGCAATCGCGCTGAATCATCGTTTGGGGCGGCAGCCATTGCGGTGTGGGCAGTGTCCAAAGCGGTGGTTTCAGTCATTCAGAACCTCTTGCACCCGCGCACGCAGAACCGGCAGAAGGTCGGTCTGGAACCACGGGTTTTTCTTCATCCATGCCGTATTCCGCCACGAGGGATGAGGCAAGGCAAAGACGCGCGGCGCATGGTCCCGCCAGTTGCGAACCGTTTCCGTCACCGAGCTGCGCACATGCAGGTGGTATTTATGAGCGTGCCCACCCACCAAAATAGTAAGGGGTATTTCCCCCAGCGTTTGCATGACTTTGTTGTGCCAGGTTTGCCCGCAGACGGGGGGCGGCGGCAAATCCGCCTTGCGCGCATCATACCCCGGAAAACAAAAAGCCATCGGCACGATTGAAACCTGTGACCGATCGTAGAACACAGCTTCATCCACCCCAAGCCAGTCCCGTAAGCGATCTCCGGACGGATCGGTGAACGGTCGGCCCGACTCATGCACCCGTGCGCCAGGGGCCTGACCGGCAACCAAAATCGGCGTTCCCGGCTGAAACCAGACCACTGGGCGCGGCTGATGCGCGGTCTCTGTCGCAGCAAATCTTTCCGCGCAAATACGGCAGGCCGAGATTTCTTTCTGTAGCGAATTCATCAGATGGCAAGGTTTCCTGCATCAAATTGGTTGACGGTCACCCTGAAAGATAGTCAACGCAATGCGTGGGTCCAACCGATGGAAAAGTCACATTACCAACAGCACACGTGCCGGTACATTGATCATTGCCACCAAAACTCGACATAATATGGCCCACATAAAACGTAGGATAACAACCCGATTACCGGCACATCCGGTACTTATAAAATGGTGCAAGCAGCAGGCCCTCAATGCTTGAGTTTGAAAATGTCAGTAAGTCCTTCTGGACCGGGACACGCCGCAAGGTGATCCTGGACAGTGTCTCGTTTCGGGTCCAACTGGGCCGTTCGATTGGCATTCTTGCACCTAACGGAACCGGCAAGACCACCTTGATCAACATGATGGCAGGTCTGGAAAAGCCCGATGAAGGCGTGATTCGAAAGTCCTGCCGGGTATCTTTTCCTATGGGTTTCACCGGAGGTGTCGCAAACAAACTGTCCGCCCTGGAAAACGCGCGCTACGTCGCCAACATCTACGGGATGGACCCCGATTATGTCGAAGCCTACTGCAAATGGCTATGCGGATTGGGGGAGTATTTCGACCAACCCCTGGCCACTTATTCCAGCGGTATGAAGGGGCGCTTTACGTTTGCTTTGATGTTAGCTCTGGATTTCGACATGTACCTGATTGACGAAGGCATGCCGGCGTCGACTGATGTCGAATTCAACAGGAAGGCCGGCGACATCCTTCGGGAAAAACTACGCACGACAACATTGGTGATCGTGTCACACAGTCCCGCCGTGCTGGAGAAATTTGCGCAAGAGGCTGCCGTTTTGATGGATGGCCAGCTTTATATGTTCGACACCTTGGAAGAGGCAAAGCAGCTATATGACTACCAAACCCAAGGCTAGCATCTACAACTGGCGCCGCAAACGCCGCAATGCGGGAACGGAAGAAGACCGCGCTGACGCCATTTCGCGCATTCGCAACGCGACGCGGCCACCCGCTGCGGCCAATGACTCAGAGTCCAATACCGAGATTGACGCCATCAAAAACGAAGGGCTGACCGGGCGTCAATTGCGGATGGCACGCAGACTGGCGCAGAAGAACGGGCTGGAGGCGACTTCGGACTATGATGCGGTGCGTTTGCTGCGCCAAAAGGGCATCGATCCGTTTCATCGCGCCAATTTGCTGGGGATGGCGGGTGAAACGGCACAGACCGAGGATCAGACCAAGGACAAGGTCACGATTCATTTGCCGCAAACGGTCAGCGAAGGTGGAAGGACCCTGCCCGGACCGGAGATGTCCCCTACGCAACGGCGCGAGTTTGAAATTGGCGAGATACAGAAAGACATCGCCCGCCGCCGCCGTCGCAAACTGCTTGCCCTGTTTGCCCGCCTTGCGGTTTTCGTCTTCCTGCCCACCTTTATTGTCGGGTTCTATTTCTACCGAGTGGCGACGCCCATGTATGCCAGCGACTCGGCCTTCTCGATCCTTCAGGCGGACGGCGGCGGGGCATCGTTTGGCGGGTTTTTGGCGGGCACACAATATGCCACCGCGCAGGATTCTGTCGCCACACAGGAATTTCTGGAGTCCAAGGATGCCTTGCTGAGGCTTGAACGTGACATGGGCTTTGAAGAAATTTTCAAGCAGGAGTGGATCGATCCTATTCAACGGCTTTCGCCGGACGCCACGCTGGAAGAGGCCTACAAGCTCTTCCGACGCATGATCACCATCGGGTACGACCCGAGCGACGGCATTATCCGGATGGAAGTCGCGGCCCCTGATCCGCAGATTTCGGTGGCCATCTCTGACCGTCTTCTGTCCTACGCCGAAGAAACCATAAACGGGCTTACAGAACTTAAGCGCGAAGACCAGATGCGCGATGCGCTGGATGGTTTTGAAATGGCCCAGCAGGAACGCAGAAAAGCGCAGGAAGATCTGATCGAACTTCAGATTCAAGGCGCGTTGCTGGACCCTCAGAACGTCATCGCCAGCTTGCGTGGCCGCATAGACGCCATGGAAACGCAGATTCAGGACAAAGAACTACAATTGGCCGCATTGCTGGACAATCGTCGTCCGAACCAGGCCAAGGTGGATGGTGCCCGTGCGGACATCGCGCGATTTGAGGCTGTGTTGGCAGAACTCAACGCGGAAATGCTGGATGTGTCTGCAGGCGAAAATTCGCTTGCCCGGCTCAGTGTACGAATTCAAATGGCGCAGGCCGATCTTGTTGCCAGGGACATGATACTGCAGACAGCTATGCAGCAAATGGAAACCACACGGACTGAAGCAAACCGCAAAGTGCGCTATCTGACGGTGTCCGTAAGGCCGGTGCCAAGTCAGGAACCCACCTATCCGCGCAAGTTCGAAAATACGATTTTGGCTTTTCTGTTGTTTGCTGGTATCTACCTGTTGATCTCGCTTACCGCGTCGGTCCTTCGTGAACAGGTATCCTCGTAAGACACATGAAACATGTAAAAATCTCCGACCTCACGGTCGGCAATGATCTGCCTCTGACGGTCATTGCCGGCCCCTGTCAGCTTGAAAGCGCGGATCATGCGCAGATGATCGCAGGCAAAATGAAAGAAGCCTGTGATGCCGCCGGTGCGCAGTACGTTTTTAAGGCCTCGTATGACAAGGCGAATCGCACCTCAATTTCAGGTGTCCGTGGACCCGGAATTGCCAAAGGTCTGGACATTCTGGATGATGTGAAAAAACAAATTGGGGTGCCTGTCCTGACTGACGTACATACGCCAGAGCAATGCGCAGACGCGGCCAACGTTTGTGATGTTTTGCAGATTCCCGCGTTATTGTGCCGTCAAACCGACTTGGTGTTGGCCGCAGCCCAAACAGGCGCGGCGATCAATGTTAAAAAAGGGCAATTTCTGGCACCATGGGATATGGCGAACATTGTCACCAAGATAGAGAGTGTTGGTAACTCGAATATTCTGCTGACAGAACGTGGCACCTCGTTTGGGTACAACACCTTGGTGACAGATATGCGCTCGCTCCCGCAGATGGCGGCGACAGGCTATCCGGTTGTGATGGACGCAACCCACTCGGTTCAGCAGCCTGCAGGGCTTGGAGGTTCGACCGGTGGTCAGCGTGAATTTGCTCCGGTGATGGCGCGCGCAGCTGCCGCCATAGGCGTCGGTGCTGTGTTTATTGAAACACACGAAGACCCGGACAAGTCTCCGTCAGACGGTCCGAACATGATCTATCTGGACCAAATGCCTCAATTGATTGACACTTTGATGCGCTTTGATGCATTGGCCAAAGCCAATCCTATACAGATTTGAGTAAGAGCAATAGCATGACCAAACCCATCCCCGAGGTGACCCCGAACACCTGGAGTTTTCTGCGCGATCCGATGATCAAGCCAACCGGCTTTCGCGAATATGACGCGCGCTGGAAATACCCGGAAGAGATCAACCTGCCCGGCATGACCGCGCTTGGCTTGGGTCTGGGCACACAGATGCGCAAGCGTGGGATCGAACCGGTGATTGCGGTGGGTAATGACTATCGCGACTACTCACTGGCGATCAAAAACGCGCTGATCCTGGGCCTGATGCAGGCGGGTATTCAGGTTAAAGATATTGGCCCTGCGCTTAGCCCGATGGCCTATTTCGCGCAATTCCATCTGGATGTGCCCGCCGTAGCCATGGTCACAGCCAGCCACAATCCGAACGGCTGGACAGGGGTGAAGATGGGCTTTGACCGCCCACTGACCCACGGCCCCGATGAGATGTCGGAATTGCGTGACATTGTCCTGAACGGCGAAGGCGTCACCCACGACGGTGGGTCCTACGAATTCGTCGAGGGCGTAAAAGAAGCCTATATCGACGATCTGGTCGGTGATTTCAAAATGTCCCGTCCCCTGAAAGTCGTATGCGCAACCGGAAACGGAACGGCTTCGGCCTTTGCGCCTGAGATTTTCGAGCGCATTGGCGTCGAAATGGTGCCCAGCCACACCCAATTGGATTACACTTTCCCCCACTATAACCCCAACCCCGAGGCTATGGAGATGTTGCACGACATGTCCGCCTCTGTGAAAGCCAGCGGTGCCGATCTGGCTCTGGGCTTTGACGGCGACGGCGATCGCTGCGGTGTTGTGGATGATGAGGGGGAAGAGATCTTCGCCGACAAGGTCGGTGTGATCATGGCCCGTGATCTGGCCAAATTGTATCCGAACTCGACCTTTGTGGCAGATGTGAAATCCACTGGTCTGTTTGCCAGTGACCCCGAATTGCAGGCCCTTGGTGTCAAAGCGGATTACTGGAAAACCGGCCACAGCCACATGAAGCGTCGGGTCAAAGAGATCAACGCGCTCGCCGGTTTTGAAAAGTCTGGTCACTACTTTCTGGCTGAACCGATCGGGCGCGGCTACGACTGCGGGATGCGGGTTGCCGTTGAAATCTGCAAGCTGATGGATCGCAATCCTGACCAAAGCATGTCGGACCTGCGTAAAGCGCTGCCGAAAACCTGGTCGACGCCGACCATGTCGCCCTATGCCGCCGATACCGAGAAGTATGACATTCTTCAGCGGTTGGTCGACAAGCTGGTTGCCAAGGCAGATGCCGGAGATACCTTTGCCGGTCGCGCGATCAAAGAGGTCGTCACTGTCAATGGCGCTCGTGTCATTCTGGACAATGGCAGCTGGGGTCTGGTGCGCGCATCCTCGAACACTCCGAACCTTGTTGTGGTCTGCGAAAGCAGCCAGAGCGAGGACGAAATGCGCGCAATCTTTGCCGATATCGACGCGGTCATTCGCACCGAACCCGGCGTGGGCGACTACGATCAGACCATCTAAGCACTACTGCGTTTCGGGGCATCTTCTGCCCCGAAACCTTTGCGTATTGGCGCTGATTAGTTACCGCCAAATAGCTTCAGCAGCCCCTTGTTCACTTCGTCTTCCAGTTTGTTCTTGATCGCATCTTCGATCTGATCACTGTCCGTAATCGTCGTGTTCAGCTCGTCCCCGACTTTGTCTAAGACTTTCTGCTTGGCCTCATCTTCAAGCTCTTTGGCTTTTCCTTCAGCAACAGCTTCAATGACTTTGGTCAGATCCGGCTTGATCGACGGGTTGCTCCACGGCCCGACGATTTTCACTGGTACCGCGATGCCGTTTCCCGAATTCGCGCGCAGCGCAACAGGTGTGAAAAGATAGTCGATATCGCGGTTGCCGATTCCGACCCGACCGGAACCGTCGGCTCGGAAGTTATCCAGCGCCATCAATAGGTCGTTGTTCCACAATACCCCTTGATCCATGGTGAAGCTGGCGGACAGGCTGTTGAATACGGTTGTGCCGCCCTCACCCCCGCTGCGGCCCATCAGGCGGTCCAGATCAAACCCCGAGATCACGCCCTTGCCCACGTCCACACGACCCTTGCCGCTGAGTGAGCGCATGATCTGATCCTCGGTCTGTCCAACTCCCAGAAACTCAAACGATCCTGATCCGGTGCCGGACAACCGCTCGATCCCGCCAAGGGCGGACAGAGCTTGCTGTACGTCCATACCATCCGCGGTCAGATTGCCGCCGACCGATAAACCGTTCCGGTTGTTGGCAACCACTTGCCCGTTCAGATGCCCTGAAAACAATGTGGCAGGATTCATCTGAAGAACCGCCCTGGATCGATCAAGGTTAAGCGTCAGATCGCTGGGTCCCAGCGTCAGGCCCGGTACGGCAATGGAATTGGCTTTGAGGCGGATTTTGCCATTCGCCAAGGCCAGCGCAGACGCATCAATCGGGGTGGTCGACCACCCTTGGTCAGGCGACGGCGCCGACCCTCCGCCAGCGCCACCAGGCGTATCATTGAATTGAGTAAGATCCAGGTCACCGCCTTCCAGCCGTGCGGTAATCTGCGGCGGGTCCGAGATAACGATATCTGCCTCGCCGGTCAGGCGATTATTATCCAGCAACGCCACCAAATTGCGCAGTGAAATCCGACCATCGCTGGTATAGGTCATTTGCCCGGCCACGTCAGCCTCGCGCCCAAGACCCAATGGCTCCCCAACACCGGCCTGACCAAAAGCAGCCAGCATACGTTCCGTGTTCGTCGTTTTGGCCAGCAATCTGCCATCCATTTCACCAGCCAGATTGACCCGGCCTGCAAAACCGAACTCTCCTCCGGGCGCGGTCATGGTCAAATCCAGCGGCGTTACCGCGCCGGACGCGTAAGCTGGCAGATCTTGAATCTTGAGGTCGACATCGACCGCCCCCCCGGGCACTGCCATCTGAGCCTGAACCTGCAGAGGCGCCGAAACGTCCGGCCAACTGGCCGCCAGATTGACATTGGCAAAATCGAATTTAGTTGCGCCGTTTTCGATATAGACCAAACGTGCATTCGTCAGCTTCAGATGATCCAGCGTCACCTCGCCCTGCTGCCCTTGCGGTGCCGCGCCGCTTGCAGCCCCCGCCGAGGTTGTGTTTGCGGGTGCCGAAAGTTCCCAATTCCCACGCCCATCCGAAAGTTCCAACCGCAGAACCGGATTGTCGGCAATCACCCGTTTGATGCGTAGGTCTCCGGAGATCAGCGCTGCAGCATCAACCCCCACGGCCAGGCTTTCGGCGCTCAGCATTGGTTCAGGACCGGCCCATTGTGCATTTCCAAAAGTCACCGGACCGGTTTCCAGCCCCAGCACGGGCCAGAAAGACAGGTTCACATCACCCGTAAGCTTCAGGTCACGCCCGGTTTGGGTGCGGACCTGCTCGGCCAATATGGTGGCCAGCTTGTCGCCGGGCATCAGCAGCAAGGCCCCGATGACCAATCCAAAAACCGCCACCAACAGGAAAACTATGCGCAACAGCCACTTCATATTCTGCTCTCCGCCTTTTTTCATGCGTTAAAAAGATCATCCAAAGCCTGCGCCGCATTTGCAAGGGGAAGCGTTCCCCATTATATGCCGCGCAATGACAACGAACCCGCCAAACCTCCGCCCCGACCTGGCGCCTACCGCCCGGATGCCCGAGACGCCACGTTCGAACCAGCCGACCATCGGTATGGTATCCTTGGGCTGCCCCAAGGCCCTGGTCGATAGTGAGCGCATTCTGACGCGCCTGCGTGCCGAAGGATACGGCATCTCGCCCGACTATTCAGGCGCGGATGCCGTGATCGTGAATACCTGCGGGTTTCTCGACAGTGCCAAGGCCGAGTCGCTGGACGCGATCGGCGAGGCGCTGGTCGAGAATGGCAAGGTCATCGTGACCGGCTGTCTGGGCGCGGAACCGGATTACATCCGCGAACATCACCCGCGCATCATGGCTGTTACCGGCCCGCATCAATACGAGCAGGTACTGGATGCGGTGCATTCGGCAGTGCCGCCCGATCCTGATCCGTTTGTGGACCTGCTGCCTGCTGCAAGCGTACAGTTGACCCCCCGACATTACAGCTATCTCAAGATTTCCGAGGGCTGTAACCACAAATGCAAGTTCTGCATCATCCCTGACATGCGCGGCAAGCTCGCCAGCCGCCCGGCCCACGCGGTGCTGCGCGAAGCCGAAAAGCTGGTCGACAATGGCGTGCGTGAATTGCTGGTGATCTCGCAGGACACATCCGCCTATGGGTTGGACCGGAAGTATGACTTAAACCCGTGGAAGGACCGCGAGGTGCGCAGCCACATCACCGATCTGGCGCGTGAGCTGGGGCAGTTGGATGCATGGGTTCGGCTCCACTATGTCTACCCCTACCCGCATGTGCGCGAGTTGATCCCCCTGATGGCCGACGCCGGATGCAACATCCTGCCCTATCTGGACATCCCGTTCCAGCATGCCCATCCGGACGTTCTGAAACGCATGGCACGCCCGGCAGCGGGAGCCAAGACTTTGGATGAGATCGCCGCATGGCGCGCAACCTGCCCGGACATCACGCTGCGGTCGACCTTTATCGTCGGTTATCCGGGCGAGACCGAGGCCGAGTTCCAGACCCTTCTGGATTGGATGGACGAGGCGCAACTGGATCGTGTTGGCTGCTTCCAATACGAAAACGTCGATGGCGCGCGATCAAACGACCTGCCAGATCACGTTCCAGCCGAGGTCAAACAAGAGCGTTGGGAACGCTTCATGGAAAAAGCGCAGGCCATCTCCGAGGCTAAGCTGGCCGCCAAGGTCGGCCAGACCATCGACGTGATCGTGGACGAGGTTGATGACGAAGCCGCCACGTGCCGCACCAAGGCGGACGCGCCCGAGATCGACGGGAACCTGTTCATCGATGAGGGTTTCGATGATCTGAAGCCTGGTGACATCGTATCGGTCGAGATCGATGAGGCCGGCGAATACGATTTATGGGGCAAACGCACCTGACCCTAATATGCCCGTTCACCCCAGATGGGCAGAGCGTGATTTAAGTTTATTGGCTTGAGCCGGGATTTTCCCGGACCATGAATGAAAACCTCAACTTGCTGGAAGGAGGGTTTTCATGGCGTACTTTCGTGCAATCTCATTCAATTGCTTGGCCGCGATACTTGCGTCCCAACTTTTTTCTGGCCCGGCAACTGCAGGCAGCATCACCGTTGGAACGAGCGGCCAAGTTGTTGTTGGGTCAAAATCGCAACATGTTCATAACAGCAATAAAATCCGCATTCACCGGCACTATTACTCTCCGAAAGTCTACACACCAAAAGTCTACCACGCAAAACCGGCCCCTAAGAACGCGCCCTACGTTCAGCAAAAGCAAAAAAAGAAATCCTATCGCTACCTTTATGCACCACGGTACGAGTCAAGGCGTCAACACTATCACCGCAAGTCGTTTGGGCACGGATATTGACGGCTGGCGAGGCGATGATTGCCCATTTTCGACGCATTCTGATCTGACCCGCGCCGGCCTAAAGCGGGCACAAAAAAACCGCCCAACAAGGGCGGTCGGATGCGTTGAGTAAGCGGGCGGCCAAAACAAGACCGCCCGCAGAATTCTTACTGAGCGACCGGGTTACAGATGGTCTGTCCCGCTTCAGTCGTGGCCAGCTCGGTTCCAGCCGGGCAGCTCGGTGTGCCGAACTTGTCGTATTCAGGCGTGATGTAAACCGGCGTCGGCTCTTCCTGCTGCGAGCATGCAGCCAGAACCAGGGCAATTGCGCTAACGGCAGCAAATTTAAGTTTCATGTCCGTCATTCCTCTAAAAATTTTCTCATATTGCCCTATTATCTGGGGCCAGTCTCAAAATACGACCTCGTTGATATTATTGCAACAAAATCAATCACAGTTTTGTGAGAACGGCAAAACCATGCTGCTTGCATAAAGAAACATAAGCGCTCTACACGCCCCCGCGATGGCCTTATAGTTGTTTCACGACATTAGCCAAAAGCGGAGCAGCCACATGTCAGATGAGCCGAAACCTGCCCAAAAAGCCCCCTACCCGGTCGAAGTGACCGAAGGGAAAACCTATTTCTGGTGTGCTTGCGGCAAGTCAGAGCGCCAGCCCTTCTGCGATGGTTCACACAAGGGAACCCAGTTTGAACCAGTGAAGTTTACTGCCGAGACCAGCAAGAAGGTGTTCTTTTGCGGGTGCAAACAAACGGCCAATCCGCCGCTGTGCGACGGTTCGCATTCCAAGCTCTGACTAAGTCTTCAAAGCGTTCAGCGTTTCTGCATTCACGCAGAATTCAGGGGCCGAATCGGCTTTGACCTGTTGTTTCGACAACCACAATTCGCATTGGTCGCTGCATTCAGAGGCACGACAGCGTGTCACAATCTCCTCATAACCATTGGTGGTCAACCGCCCCTCGGCCATCGCTTCGGTCAACGAAACATCTATACATCTGGCTACCGACCGGGTTAGCCAAAAGTGTTTCTCCACGTCGCCCAGAGTATCTCGGGTCATTGGCAGATCTGCCTTTTGTTTGCACAAACGCGGCGATGCGCGGCATGATTTTTCTTAACCGTCGCGCTTGCTTTCCGACAGCGAAGTGAGGCGGTCAAACAGGGACGTATTCCTGCAGTATTCCGGGGTTTTCTGGCCTTGGGCAGATTGTGCCAGAAATTGCGCACAATGATCAGGGTTCGAACAATCACTGCATCGCAGGACCGCATCAGATATCTGGTCAATCGAGACATCACCGCCTATGGCCGCATCTTCCAGATCGACCCCGACGTGGGTTGCCATCTGGTCGACCAGTTCCGCATGTCGTTTCAGAGTATTTTTGCCAAGCATTGCGCTGTCTCCCTGTCGCACAGTTCTGACAGGATAGCGCAGCGGCCCGAACTGGCATTTGACTCAGGTCAAGACCCGGCGCCGATCTGGTCCAGATAGGCGCGGGTGGCATCCTGCACCCTGCGAAAGCGGTCACCGCCCAGCTTTTTACCCCCGTACCAGCGGGTGACAATGATGATGTGGCCCTCCAGTCCGGCCCTTTCGAGCATGCGCAGAATGACCATTCCGGCGCCGCTTTCGCCGTCGTCGGCCTTGAGAGCCCCTGTAGGCAAGATCGTCGCCCAGGTATTGTGCGTCGCCTTGGCATAGGCTTTGTCGGACTTGAGATCTTGCAGAACGGCATCCACGTCCTCGCGCGTTTGCACAGCAGCCCCCGACACCGCGTATTTCGATCCACGATCCGTCAGGATTACGCCCAGCCTTGCTATTTGGGTCATTGCGTCAGCCCAAGTTTTCGGGCCGTGTTCTGAACCATCTGCACACGCTGCGCATTCGGCGGATGTGACGCAAGAAAACTGTCCTCCGGGTCCGGGATGCGGTCAAAGTACTTTGCACCGATCAACGGGTTATATCCGGCATTGTGGGTAATAATTGTGCCCAACTGGTCAGCCTCAAGCTCGAAGGCCTTAACATTCAATTGCACACCCACTTCCGCCCCAATTTTCTGTGTACGCTCCAGGTCTTCTCCCTCTTCTCCAAAGAGCTTGCCCAGATTGTTGAATATGACTGCGCTTTCCTGTGCGTTTTCGGCCTGGCGCGGAATGTGACGCAGCAGATGATGAGCGGTCTCGTGCCCGAGTACAAAAGCCAGCTCATCTGGATTTTGCGCCGACTGAATCATGGATCGGGTCATTATGATCACCGGCTGGCCCCTGTCATCCAAGGTCTGAAACGCATTCGCTTCCGCTTGTGGATTGAGATCAACAAGAACCGTGAAATCGCAATTTTTGACTTTGGCCCGCTTCAGACACTCTGCCCGGGCTTCCTTGCCGATGGAGCGGCTGACATCTCGAACCGCGGCCGCCTCTACCTGATACTCACCCAAGGTCCCCGACCATTGGGTCGCGGGCTGCAATCGCATCTCGCCAGCACTACAGGCCGCCAGAAAAAGAGGAAGAAACAAACAGATCAGACGATACATTCATAATCCTTTGAAACGGTTGGCCCGTTTTCACGACCATAGCGCGGAGCCGCGCCAATCACCACAGCCCGATTGGTAAGGTACGGGTTGCATTGCATTCGGCTGACCTGCACTCTGCTTTCATGTTTTCGATTGAGCATGAATTCGACTCGACAGTCATTACTCTGGTGGACGAAGGCCCCAAGCCTTTGCAAGAGGATGTCGTGATCAACAGCTTCGCCGAATGTGTGACGCTTGAACAATTGGACCCGCGCACGGATCAGATTCAGAGGATCACGTTGTCCCCAGAACAGGTGCGCGATCTGGCGGCGGCTTTGGACTTGCCGGAAGGCGTGTACCAAATCCGGGAAACACCGGATCAGGGTGAATAGACAAATACCTTGTCGCGCGACGTCTGCCCCCGCTTGAGGATCAGAGTGGACGGTGCCACCCCCATGGCCACGGCCAAAATGTTGCGCACCGCCTCGTTTGCCTTGCCATTTTCGGGCGGCGCGGTGACGGTGATGCGAATGTTTCCCTGATCGGTTAAAATCCCATCCTTCGCAGCTTTCGGCGTGACCCGGACCTCGATCCCTTCATCGGGTACGGCGTGCGCGCTCAGATCCGGTACATTTCGCAGCTTTGGTTTGGCCATCTTCCCTCTCTTCTTCTTGAACATCCTTGCACGAACGCTCAGGGAGTGAAATTGATCTCCTGCATCCAGCCACTTGCCCTTGAAACCCGCCAGATGTTCAACCACATACACAACCGCCTATGTAAAGAAAGTTAACATATGTCCTTGAAGAATCCGGCCGCCCTGGAGTTTCTGCAATCGCGCCGGTCGCGCCCTGCAAAAACGCTGGTTGAACCCGCACCGACGCGGGAACAGCTGTTGCCCCTGCTGACAGCCGCCGCACGCAGCCCGGATCATGGCAAGCTGGAACCCTGGCGTTTCATCGTGCTTGAGAAAGGTGCCATGCCGCGTCTGGCGCAGCTGACCGAAGATTGTGGCGCGGCCCTGGGCAAGTCTGCTGAGGATATCGCCAAAGCCCGCAGTCAGTTCGACATGGGCCATCTGGCGGTCGCCGTGATCGAGGTTCAAAAACCCTCCGCGAAAATCCCTGCAATCGAACAGACCTATTCCGCTGGCGCAGTGTGCCTGGCTTTGCTGAACGCGGCGCTTGCTGCGGGTTGGGGCGCGAACTGGCTGTCCGGTTGGCAGACCCACAACCGGGACTTTTGCAAAAAGGCGTTCGGGCTACAAGATAATGAACGCGTCGCGGGTCTGGTCCATATCGCGACCGAGGGCAAAGCACCGCCCGAAAGACCCCGCCCTGACGTGGATGGGTTGACGCAGTGGGTTTCGGAATGACCATTCTCAACGCCTTTTTTGCAGCGCTGGGACAGATCGGCGACCCAAAGTTCCGGGCTGTCCTGTTGCGCGGCGTTGGTCTGACGATTGTTTTGCTGATCGCCGCATGTGCTTTGGCGATCTGGCTGATAAACAGGCTGTCGGGGAACGAGATCTCTCTGCCCTTTATCGGTGCCGTGCCGTGGTTGAACGACGTGCTGAATTATTCCGGCATCTTTGTCGTCCTGATCCTGCCCGTATTTCTGATGGTCCCGGTGGCCTCGGCGATTACGTCGATGTTTCTGGAAGACGTCGCGCAAGCGGTCGAAGACAAGCATTACCCGTCTTTGCCTGCTGTACCAGCCATTCCATTCAGCGAAAGCCTGCGCGACGGGCTGAGCTTCATGGGAGTTCTGATCGTTGCCAACCTGCTGGCCCTGATTCTCTATGCAATCTTTACCCCACTCGCTCCCTTCATCTTCTGGGGCATGAACGGTTTCTTGTTGGGGCGGGAATACTTTACGCTGGCGGCCATGCGCAGGTTGGGTCGCGAAGGTGCACGTAAGCTGCGCGCCAAACACGCAACGACCATCTGGATGGCAGGCATTTTGATGGCGATCCCGCTATCCGTGCCCCTGGTGAACCTTGTGATCCCAATCCTTGGGGTCGCAACGTTCACCCATATCTACCACAAGCTATCAGGGTCTATGGCTTAAAGATCAGCGCTGCGGCTCCAGCTGGTTCAGCCAGTCGAAGTCTCGCACGGAAATCATGCCGGACAGGATGATGCCTGCGATAATGGCCCAGATCACCACCGTGATACCGGTGGTGATCCACATCTTTTTCTTCAGGTGATGCTCTTCAGGTGCGCCCGCGTGGGTGCCCGGAACGATATCACCCAGATCGCCCTGTGTCTTGATGCGAATTGGCAGCACCACCAGCAAGGTCATGAACCAGATCACAGCGAACAGAACGGCCGCACCAGTAATCGACATCTTATCCCCTCCGCGGTTAGGTTACACCTGTTCCAGCTCGACCAGGCAGCCGTTAAAATCTTTGGGGTGCAGGAACAGCACCGGTTTACCATGCGCACCGATCTTGGGCTCACCCGAACCCAGCACGCGCGCGCCGGTTTCTTTCAGGTGATCGCGGGCAGCGATGATATCCTCGACCTCATAGCAGACATGGTGGATGCCGCCAGCGGGGTTCTTTTCCAGAAACCCGTTGATCGGGCTGTCATCGCCCATCGGATAAAGCAGTTCGATCTTGGTATTGGGCAGTTCGATGAACACAACTGTGACGCCGTGATCCGGCTCATCCTGCGGCGCGCCGACTTTCGCGCCCAGCGCGTTGCGATACTGCTCCGAGGCGGCCTCAAGATCGGGTACGGCAATGGCTACGTGGTTCAGGCGACCAATCATGGAACTCTCCTCTGTTCTGCGTTGCAGCGGTTATGGGGGCTGATTGAACAAAGAACAAGTGCGCCAAATTGCCGTTAACGCCCTGTTAGCCAGAAGTTCCTAGCGTGAGGTATCTGCTGATTAGGAGTTCCGCCATGGACGATTCGAGCCCCTTCGCCTCTCCCGCGCAGCCGACGGCCACGCGGCCCCTGCTGGGACAAACTATTTTGGTTGTGGAAGACAGCCGCTATGCCTGCGACGCCATTCGGCTGATGTGCCTGCACAGCGGCGCACGCATCAGGCGGGCGGATTGCCTGCAATCGGCACGGCGTCACCTGCAGATCTACCGCCCGTCTGTCATCATCGTAGACATGGGTCTGCCGGACGGGTCCGGCGCGGATCTAATCGCTGATCTGTCTGAGGCTGCGCCCCGCATTGGGGCCATTCTTGGCATGTCCGGGGATGACCATATGAAACGCACCGCAATGCGGGCCGGTGCCGACGGGTTCTTAGCGAAACCCCTAAAGTCGCTGGCCTATTTTCAGACGTCCATCCTAGAACGTTTGCCCGAAGATCGCCGACCCAGCAGCCTGCATGCCGTCCGGGATGAGATCATTAACGCCGATCCGTTGGCCTATCAGGATGACATGGCGCATATCGCCGACATTCTGGCCGGTCCGAATGATCAGCGCACGCTGGATTACGCGGCACAGTTTCTGCGCGGGGTTGCCCGCGATGCCGAGGATACGGTTTTGGCCGAAGCGGCCCAGCGGCTTGCCGAGTCGCGGGCAGACGGAACCCTAGTAACGGCCGTGGCTGCTCAGGTCGCCGGGATTGTGCAGACCCGTTTGGAACAGCGTGAGGCGATTTGAGATGATGACCGCTTACTTCATAACCGCAACGATCTTGTGCCTTTGGGTCTACTGGCAAACCCGCGCCACCGCCCGCGATATTCGCTCTAGCCGGAAGTCATTTAGGGACCCATGGGAATAGGTCGCCAACAAACGAGCTATGCAAACCTGCGACCAAGCGATGAATACCGGTCCATAGCCATGACCTTTGTACAAGCACAAGCTATGAAAAAACCCGCTGCAGGGTCAGCAGCGGGTTTTGCTATTCTCAGTCCTGAGGGATGATCCGCAGGCCCAGCTCCATCATCTGATCCGAGGTCGGATCGGATGGTGCGTCCATCATTAGATCCTCGGCACGCTGGTTCATCGGAAACATCATGACCTCGCGGATGTTGGCTTCATCGGCCAGCAGCATCACGATACGGTCGATACCAGCGGCGCAGCCACCGTGCGGCGGCGCACCATAATGGAAGGCGTTGAACAGCGCACCAAAGCGGCTTTTTACTTCTTCTTCGCCGTATCCAGCCAGTTCAAAGGCTTTCAACATGATTTCCGGCTTGTGGTTCCGGATCGCGCCCGACACCAGCTCATACCCGTTACAGGCCAGGTCGTACTGATAGCCACGCACGTCCAGAGGATTGCCTTCCAGAGCCTCCATTCCGCCCTGCGGCATCGAGAACGGGTTGTGTTCAAAGTCGATCGCGCCGGTTTCTTCGTCCTGCTCGTAGATCGGGAAGTCCACGATCCAAGCAAAAGCAAAGCGGTTTTTCTCGGTCAGGTTCAGTTCCTCACCGATCACGTCGCGAGCCTTACCTGCGACTTTTTCAAAGGTTTTTGGCTTACCACCCAGGAAGAACGCCGCATCACCAACGCCCAACCCCAGTTGCTGACGGATCGCCTCGGTGCGCTCGGGGCCGATGTTTTTGGCCAGCGGTCCTGCGGCCTCCATCCCTTC
The DNA here is from genome assembly GCF_059611225.1 of Ruegeria sp. CDSA246. Taxonomy (NCBI): domain Bacteria; kingdom Pseudomonadati; phylum Pseudomonadota; class Alphaproteobacteria; order Rhodobacterales; family Roseobacteraceae; genus Ruegeria; species Ruegeria sp. CDSA246. Next base: position 65,331 of record NZ_JBXWPD010000012.1, read on the forward strand.
GCCCTGATCGCGCCAGAAGATGTAGCCCATGCCGGGCAGACCCTCTTTCTGGGCAAAAGCGTTCATACGGTCACAGAACTTGCGGCTGCCGCCGGTCGGCGCCGGGATGGCGCGGATTTCGGTGCCTTCCTGCTCCAGCAGCTTCGCGAAAATCGCGAAGCCAGACCCGCGGAAGTGGTCAGAGACCACTTGCATTTTGATAGGGTTCCGCAGGTCGGGCTTGTCGGAACCGTACCACAATGCAGCATCCTTGTAGGAGATCTGCGGCCACTCCTGATCGACCTTGCGGCCACCGCCGAACTCTTCGAACACACCGGTTAGAACCGGCTGGATCGTGTCGAACACGTCCTGCTGTTCGACAAATGACATCTCAAGGTCAAGCTGGTAGAAATCAGTGGGCGAGCGGTCGGCACGTGGGTCTTCGTCACGGAAGCAGGGGGCGATCTGAAAATACTTGTCAAAGCCCGACACCATGATCAGCTGTTTGAACTGCTGCGGGGCCTGCGGCAGCGCGTAGAACTTGCCCGGGTGCAAACGCGACGGCACAAGGAAGTCACGCGCGCCTTCAGGCGACGATGCGGTGATGATCGGCGTCTGATACTCGCGGAAGCCCTGATCCCACATACGTTTGCGCATGGAAGAAACAACATCCGAGCGCAGGGTCATGTTGTTCTGCATCGCCTCGCGGCGCAGGTCCAGGTAACGGTAGCGCAGACGCGTTTCTTCGGGGTATTCCTGATCTCCGAACACCATCAGCGGCAGTTCGTCAGCCGCGCCCAGAACCTCAAGCTCCCGCACGTAAACTTCAATCTCACCGGTCGGCAGTTTCGAGTTCACCAGCTCCGGGTCACGTGCTTTGACGGTGCCGTCGATGCGGATACACCATTCCGAACGTACTTTCTCAAGCTCGGCAAAAGCTGCACTGTCGCCATCACACAGAACCTGTGTCACACCGAAATGATCGCGCAGATCGATGAACAGCACGCCGCCGTGATCTCGTACCCGATGCACCCAACCGGACAGGCGGACGGTTTCACCGACATTGGCGGCGGTCAGTGCGGCGCAGGTGTGGCTGCGGTAGGCGTGCATGGATTTATCCCTTCGGGCGTAGAATTCGTCGCGCCGGTACACCCTGTCAGGCTTGGAAAGTCAAGGCAGGTCGCGCCGTCAAAACGGCCTTTGCACGTTGCCGGAATAGAAATAGATGCCCAGACCCGCCGCAAAGATAACATTACCCGCAATAGCATGCAGCAGGACCGCGTAGAAAAACGACCCGCGTTGGCGGTAGGCCCAAGTGAACAACAGCCCTCCGCCAAAGGTCATGATGGCGACAATCCAGCTCCAGTACATCAGGTGGGCCAGCGAAAACAAGGACGCGTTCAGTAGGTAAGCCGCCTTCCCGTTTGGCAGGATCGCCTGGTAGCGGCGGAAGAACAGCGACCGGAACAAAAGCTCTTGCGGAAGGGCCGAAGCAATCGGGTAAGCCAGCCAGATCACTGCCAGGAATTCGGGCCGGTAGAGAAGCATGCGAAATGCAACATCCGGTCGCATCGCCATGACGACCGCCGAGCAAAACGCCGCCATGGCAACAGTGAAGAGAGCGAGCTCGCGCCACGTCCAATTGCGCCAGTTGTACCGAAGTTCGGCCCAGGCAAAACCCGGCGTGTAATGGAGCAGGATGATACCGATGGCCGTGAAGGTGAACAGCGACGGAAACATCCAATTCGGAGGAAAAAAGACTGCAATCAGAACTGGCACTGCGATAAAGAACAGGCCGAACTCCAGCCGTAGCCGCAGGTGATGCGTCCCGTCATGCGCCCAATCGCTTTGTTTGCTCACAATACCGCCAATTCCGCCCGGATCAGGCCACGTAAGGAATTCCCTACGAAAACTTTTTCCGCGTTTTTCAGATCGGTCAAGGACAAGACGCTTTCGGTAACCTGTTTATTATCAATCAGTTCTTCTCGCAGAATCCCCGGAAGCAAACCACAGGTCAGCTTTGGCGTCAGACGACGGCCGTCCGGCATATGCAGGAACAGGTTGGTGATGGTCCCTTCGCACAGTTCTTCACGTTCATTCAGAAAAAGAAATTCGTCTATTCCGTCCGGCAGCGATGCGCGAGCCGTATCATAAACAGAGCGTTGTGTCGTCTTGTGCTGCAACCAAACATCCGACGCGGAAAGCCGCATTTTGGTGACCGCGACCCGCCATAATGGTGGGTTGTCGGCCAAAGCTCCGGTTGTCACATCGTATGTTCCATCAACTGCCAGTGTAAGCCGGCACCGCAGAGGAGATTGCCCTCCGACAGTGTCCAGTGCCTGGATGGCTGCGCCCACATCGATAGGCATGCCCATGGCCGCAGCTGACCGGGCCATACGGGATAGATGTCGATCCCGGCGAACGAACCCTTGGCCGGGTCGAAAGGCCAGTGTTTCGATCAGGCGGAAGTCAGGGTCAGCTGGTGGGCAAAGCGAGCTTTCCATAGCGCTTCCTCATATTCCGATGGGGCCGTGCTGTCCCAGATCACTCCACCGCCGACATTGAGGGTGGCCGCGCCATCCTCGACCATCAGGGTTCGGATGGCCACGTTGAATTCGGAACGCCCGTCCGGCGCAGCCCACCCGATTGCACCGCAATAAACATCGCGAGGCCAGGGTTCGAGATCGGACAGAATCTCCATGGCTCGAATTTTGGGGGCACCGGTGATGGAACCGCAGGGAAACAGAGCAGTCAGGATATCGGACAGCTCGGCGCCCATATGCAGCTGCGCCTGCACCAGCGAGATCATCTGATGCACGGTCGCATAAGTTTCGACTTTGAACAGTTCGGGCACCTTGACGGATCCGGGCATCGCGACGCGGCTGATATCGTTGCGCAACAGATCGACGATCATCAGGTTTTCAGCCCGGTTCTTTTCGTCGACCGCCAGGAACGCGCGACGCCGGGCGTCTTCAGCCATATCCTCGCTGCGGGGTTGGGTCCCCTTCATTGGGCGGGTTTCGATCCCGCGGTCCGCGTTCGTGCGAAAGAACAGTTCGGGAGACCGGCTGAGCAGATCGGGCAACCCATCCTGCTGGATCAGCGCGCCGTGACCTACGGGCTGTCCGGCCGTGAGCGCGGCATAAAGCGCGGCGCTATCGCCCTCTACAGTCATATCAATCGGGAATGTCAGGTTGGCCTGATAAATATCCCCTGCCCCAATGGCGTCGTGCACGTGTTGAAACGCCTGCGTGTACCGCGCCTCGTCCCAGCGCGGCTCAAACTGGGTCACGCCACCGGATGCAACCGGCAATTCCCGCTGAATGGGGCGATCATAAACGCCGAAGCATAGTAAAGGCAGCCGGCGGCCTTCTGGCAAACGCTCAGACAGGCGCGGTTCCAGCACGTACCCTAGCTCATAGCTGGCATAGCCGGCCAACCAAGCCCCTTGCGCGCGCGCCGCGTCCAGCGCCTCCAACGCTTGGGGCACGTCCTCCGCATTGTCCGCGCGGATCATATCGGCTGGCCGGTCAAAACTGGTTCCTGACCCGGCTGGCCCCTGATCAAAACGAATACGCAATTGCATCCTCATTTGTCGTGCTGCGCGGTATAGAGAATACGCCGCCAAGGGAAAGGGGGGAAAGCGGCAATTTCGCCCCTGTTTCCGATCCCCCTTGCACCTTTTCGCGCGGTCCCTATAACGCAGGACAATTTGGGCGCTTGGGGGTGCCCTGAATCGCGGACAATCGAAGGAACGTGGCCATGCCGAGAAGAACCGACATTCAGTCGATCATGATCATCGGGGCGGGCCCCATTGTTATTGGTCAGGCTTGCGAGTTCGACTATTCCGGCGCTCAGGCCTGCAAGGCACTACGGGAAGAAGGGTACCGGGTCATCCTGGTGAACTCAAACCCCGCCACGATCATGACCGACCCCGAATTGGCCGACGCGACTTATATCGAACCGATCACGCCAGAAGTTGTCGCCAAGATCATTGAAAAAGAACGCCCCGACGCGCTGCTGCCCACCATGGGCGGGCAGACCGGCCTGAACACCTCGCTCGCGCTGGAAGAGATGGGCGTGCTGGACAAGTTTGGCGTCGAGATGATCGGTGCCAAGCGCGACGCCATTGAAATGGCCGAAGACCGCGCCTTGTTCCGCGAGGCGATGGACCGGCTGGGCATCGAAAACCCCAAGGCCGAGATCGTGACTGCCCCCAAGAACGAAAGCGGCAAGAAAGACCTGGACGCCGGTGTGGCGCTGGCCCTCGAAACCCTTGAAAATGTAGGCTTACCCGCCATCATCCGCCCCGCCTTTACGCTGGGCGGCACAGGCGGCGGCGTGGCGTATAACCGCGAAGACTATATCCATATTTGTCGCACCGGCATGGATGCCTCGCCAGTGGGCCAGATCCTAATCGACGAAAGCCTTTTGGGATGGAAAGAATACGAGATGGAGGTGGTGCGCGACACCGCCGACAACGCCATCATCGTCTGCTCCATCGAAAACATCGACCCGATGGGCGTGCACACGGGTGACTCGATCACCGTCGCCCCGGCCCTGACGCTGACTGACAAAGAATACCAGGTCATGCGCAATCACTCGATTGCCGTGCTGCGCGAGATCGGCGTCGAGACCGGCGGATCGAACGTACAATGGGCGATCAACCCGGTCGACGGACGGATGGTCGTGATCGAGATGAACCCGCGCGTATCGCGTTCTTCGGCGCTGGCGTCAAAGGCAACCGGTTTCCCGATTGCCAAGATCGCCGCCAAGCTGGCCGTCGGTTATACGCTGGATGAGCTGGACAACGACATCACCAAAGTCACCCCGGCCAGCTTTGAGCCGACCATCGACTATGTTGTCACCAAGATTCCGAAATTCGCGTTCGAGAAATTCCCCGGCTCCGAGCCCTACCTGACCACCGCCATGAAATCGGTGGGTGAGGCCATGTCTATCGGCCGTACTATCCACGAATCGATGCAAAAGGCGCTGGCTTCGATGGAATCGGGTCTGACCGGGTTTGATGAGGTGGAAATCCCCGGCCTGAATGTCGGTGTCTGGGACGAAGCCGACGACAAGGCCGCCGTCATCAAAGCAATCAGCCAGCAGACGCCCGACCGTCTGCGCACCATCGCGCAAGCAATGCGCCACGGGCTGACCGACGATGAGATCTTTGGCGTCACCAAGTTCGACCCTTGGTTCCTTGCCCGTATCCGCGAGATAATCGAAGCCGAACGCCAGGTGCGCAAAGACGGCCTGCCCGTGACCGAGGAAGGCATCCGTAAGCTCAAGATGCTGGGCTTTACTGACGCGCGTTTGGGAAATCTGACTGGTCGTGACGAAGACAACGTCCGCCGGGCGCGCCGCAATCTGGGCGTTACAGCCGTGTTCAAACGCATCGACACCTGCGCCGCCGAGTTCGAGGCGCAGACGCCCTATATGTACTCGACCTACGAAGCCCCCATGATGGGTGACGTAGAATGCGAGGCGCGTCCGTCTGACCGCAAGAAAGTCGTCATCCTTGGCGGTGGCCCGAACCGGATTGGTCAAGGCATCGAGTTCGACTATTGCTGCTGCCACGCCTGTTTCGCGCTGACCGACGCTGGTTATGAAACCATCATGATCAACTGCAACCCCGAGACCGTGTCGACCGATTACGACACTTCGGATCGTCTGTATTTTGAACCTCTGACTTTCGAACACGTCATGGAAATCCTGACGAAGGAGCAGGAAAACGGCACCCTGCACGGCGTGATTGTTCAGTACGGCGGTCAGACGCCCCTGAAACTGGCCAACGCGCTGGAAGCCGAAGGCATTCCGATCCTGGGCACTACTCCGGATGCCATCGATCTGGCCGAGGATCGTGAACGCTTCCAGGCGCTGGTCAATGATCTGGGCCTGAAACAGCCCAGAAACGGCATCGCATCAACCGACGCACAGGCGCTGGATATTGCTGAAGAGATAGGCTTCCCACTGGTGATCCGCCCCTCTTACGTTTTGGGCGGTCGTGCGATGGAAATCGTGCGCGATATGGATCAACTGAGGCGCTACATCAACGAGGCCGTGGTCGTCTCGGGCGACAGCCCTGTGCTGCTGGACAGCTACTTGGCCGGTGCGGTCGAGCTGGACGTGGATGCGCTGTGCGATGGTACCGACGTGCATGTTGCGGGCATCATGCAGCATATCGAAGAGGCGGGCGTACATTCCGGCGACTCGGCCTGTTCGCTGCCGCCCTACTCGCTATCGGCAGAGATTATCGATCAGATCAAGGGCCAGACGTTCAAGCTGGCCAAGGCACTGAACGTTGTCGGCCTGATGAATGTGCAGTTCGCGATCAAAGACGATGAGATCTACCTGATCGAAGTGAACCCACGCGCCTCGCGGACCGTACCGTTTGTGGCCAAGGCGACCGACAGTGCGATTGCTTCGATTGCGGCACGCGTCATGGCCGGTGAGAAACTTTCGAACTTCCCCATGCGCCCCGCTTATAAGGAAGGTCAGGACACCAAGATTGCCGACCAGATGACGCTGGCCGATCCGGACATGCCGTGGTTCTCGGTGAAAGAGGCTGTTTTGCCTTTTGCCCGCTTCCCCGGCGTTGACACCATTCTGGGCCCGGAAATGCGTTCCACTGGCGAGGTCATGGGCTGGGACCGCGACTTCCCGCGCGCCTTCCTCAAGGCGCAGATGGGCGCAGGCATGGTTCTGCCCTCTTCGGGTCGTGCGTTTATCTCGATCAAGGACGCCGATAAAGGTGCCGCTATGCTTGAAGCCGCTCAAGTTCTGACGGAACAGGGCTTTTCGCTTGTCGCGACCCGTGGCACACAAAGCTGGTTGGCCGAGCAAGGCGTTGCCTGTGAGATCGTCAACAAGGTCTATGAGGGCCGCCCGGACGTGGTCGATATGTTGAAAGACGGCCAGGTTCAGCTGTTGATGAACACCACCGAAGGCGCGCAAGCGGTTGAGGACAGCAAAGCCATCCGATCCATCGCACTGTATGACAAGATCCCATACTACACGACAGCTGCCGCAAGCCACGCCGCCGCGCTGGCAATCAAGGCGCAGGCCGAAGGCGATGTCGAGGTTAGATCGCTGCAGGGCTGATCGGCCTTAACCTGCTTACACGACCGAACGTTTCGCGCGCCCGTTGACCTTGTGTCCCCGGGCGCGCATCTTTTCTATGATTGAGCAGAAGGAAAAAAACAAATGCGCAGGTTTATGGTTTTCGCCGCAATGATGACGCTTGCAGCGTGTGATGTGCCCTTTGTCCCGTTGATCTAAAACAGATTTCAGTGCTGTTTTTCTGTAACCCTCCGATATAAAGGCCGTGTGATACCGTCCCTATATCGGGGGAAGCCGTGCGCCTGTACGTCACTTATGGAACAAATGACCTGTCGCGGGCCATTAAGTTCTATGACGCGATCTTTTCTGTCTTGGATCTGCCACGCCTTCCGGGATGGACCAAAGATCGTGCGGGTTGGGGAACCGAACCAGACGATGGGACCGGGTTCTGGATACACACACCCTTTGACGGGAACCCTGCCAATGTGGGCAACGGGACGATGATCGCATTTCCCACCCAAAGCGCCGCAACGGTCCGACAGTTTCACACAGCAGGGCTGGAGCATGGTGGCACAGACGCTGGTGCCCCGGGTACAAGAGACTATTACGCACCTGATTTCTATGTCACTTATCTGCGCGACCCTGACGGGAACAAACTGTCCTGTTTTTATTATCACTATGACCCGGCAAGGGATCCGGGCGACTGAACCCGGCGCCAGAAATACCGATGAGCTGGCGATCTAAGCGCATGTAAGTTGGCGGCAACAATTCGAAATTGCCAGCAAGTTTAAGGCAACGACTTTGACACAAGAGCACTATCCGATTTTTGCCTCCAGCAGCCTTACGGAACTCGGGCTACGCCGCGAAATGAAACCGGGCCATGTTGGCCCAGACTATACCGAGCACGTGTACGACTATGACACGTTCTGGTACGATGCATTTTGGGACCGGGGCAGCCTGGTGGTTTTCTGCCCAAAACTGTTCGGCCTGTACCACGTGATCCGAGAAGGCCAGTTTTATCTGGATGAAGACAAAGTCGGGAAACCCCGCCTGAAGTCCCATGAGTTCTATGATCTATTGATCATCCGGACGTCAAAGAAGCCACAAACCCTAAGGTTTGAATGGCGCGGTTCTGGTGTCGAGTCGCCCGTGAATTCGGTCCAGCAGGATTCGGCCCCTCACACTGGGAAAAACGTGGCCGTAACCTTGTCGCGTGACAACGACCTGACCTGGATTGAAGATTTTGCCCGTTACCATTGTCAGATGCATGGGCTGGAGCAGATGCTGTTCTTCGACAATGCCTCAACCCGGTATGGGCTGGACGACATCCGCGAAGCGCTGAGGCGGGGTGGGATCCATAACCCAACGGTGCTGTCCGCGCCTTTCAGGTACGGCGTTGTTTCGCAAGACAGAAAGGGCAAAAACCGTCACAATACGATGTTTCTGCAGACTTCGCTGCTGAACATCGCGCGCTTGCGTTTTCTTTCGGGCGCTCGCGCGGTTCTTCAATGTGATATTGATGAACTGGTCTGGTGCAAAAGCGGTTCAATTTTTGACCTCACCCAAAAACGGCCAACCGGGTTTGTCCGCCTGGGTGTGGAATGGCGGTATCCGGATGCAGGCTGCACCGAAAATTTTCGACATTCCGATCACATCCGCAAAAAGGCGGACGACAAACTGTGCAGAGCCAAATACTGCATCGCGCCCTCTGGTCCTCTTTGGTTTACGTCATGGCACGTCCACACAATCGGGCTGTTGAAGTCACGAGGCAGTCTGATCACCCCAAAATCCAATGGCGTCTGGCATTGCAAGGCAATCACGTCGAGCGCTTGGCGAAGTTATGACACTAATGCCCGATCCAACTATGACATTGCCCCTGAAACGCAGGCGGCCTTAGACCGAGTCAATTGGTCGAAAAACCCGGCTGGATAGGACACCAGCCGGGTTTGAGAAATTCGACAAAAATCTGAGCTGTTACGCAGCGGCTTCTTTAATCTCACGCTTTTCATCTCGCGCGAAGAAGATCATGTAGAAGACGGGCGCTGCGACCATCGTCAGGATTGTCGCGAAGGCCAGGCCGCCCATAATCGTCACCGCCATGGACTTGAAGAACGCATCTGTCAGCAACGGCGCCATGCCCAGAATAGTGGTGATCGCGGCCAGCATCACTGGGCGCAGACGTGAGACCGAGGCCTCGATGATCGACTCGCGCAAGCCTTTGCCGGTTTCGCGGACCAGATCGATTTCCTCGACCAAAACAATGCCGTTCTTGATTAGCATCCCCGACAGGCTGAGCAGACCCAGCAGCGCCGTGAAGGTGAACGGAAGACCAGTACCCAACAACCCGATAACCACGCCATTTACGGACATCGGCACCAGCAACCAGATGATAATCGGCTGACGGATGGCGTTAAAAATCAACACCGAAATCAGCACCATGATCAACAGGCTGACCGGCAACTGACGGCCCAGGCTTTCGTTGGCGTCACCGGCGTTTTCGAACTCGCCACCCCACTCCATGCGATACCCTGCGGGCAGTTCCATCTCTTCGATGGCAGCGCGAACTTCCGAGTGGACCTGAGCCGCCGTCAGACCCGCCGGAATTTCGGCGCCGACGGTAATGGTCAGCACCCGGTCACGACGATGAACCAGCGTGTTGAGCGATTTGTACTCGAACCCGTCGACCATCTGTTCGATTGGCACAAACTTTTCGGACTGATCCGAGTACACGACCTGATCGACGATCGAGTAATCTCCGTCCGCAGGGCGGCGGATGATGATCGGGATCAAACGGTCGCGTTCCCGGAATACACCCGCCCTGATACCATCGGTCGAAAATTGCAGCGTTCCGGCGATGTCTTCACGGGTGACACCGGCAGTCTGCGCTCGTTCTGTCGCATAGATAGGCTGAACCGCCAGTTCCTTCTCACGCCAGTCCTGATAGACATGCAAAGCGTTCTCGGACGCACCGCGCATCCGCTGAATCGCTTCGTCCGCAAGCTGCCGCAGAACAGCCGGATCACTACCCGAGAACCGGGCCTGGATCGGATCACCGCCGCCAGGGCCAAAGATCAGACGCTTGGTGCGGAACTCACCTTCGGGGAATTGAGCGGAGCCAAACGCCTCTAGATCAGCCTGCAATGCGGGAATGTCATCCAGAGTTTCTGTACGGATGATCATGTGGCCATAGCTGGGGTTCGGTTTCTCTGCCGAATAGGTCAGCAGAAACCGGGTTGCCCCCTGCCCAACAAATGTGGTGACGGCAACGACATCGTCGCGTTTGTCCAGCCATTCTTCGAATACAGCCATATCCTCGGCCGTTCGCGCGATGGGCGTACCTTGCGGCAGTTTGTAGTGCACGAAGAACAGCGGCGTGTTCGAATCGGGGAAGAACTGCTGTTTGACCAGTCCAAACCCGGCGAAACAGGCAACAGTGACGCTTATCAAACCGGCAACAACCAGCCAGCGGAACCGGAGCGCCCAGCGCAGGATGCTGCCGTAGACACGGAACATGATCCCGCCATAGGCATCCACAGCGCCTGCCTCACCCTGCTTGAAGAAATAGTGGCCCAGCATTGGTGTCACCGTCAGAGCCAGCACCCAGCTCAGCAGCAGTGAAATACCGATCACCGCAAACAGAGAGAACAGGAACTCGCCCGTCGCATCCGGGCTAAGACCGATCCCTGCAAAGGCCATGATCCCGATGACGGTCGCGCCCAACAACGGGATTTGCGTCTTGGAAGCAGCTTCATCCGCAGCATCGCGCGAGTTTTTCCCGCGCAGCATCGCGATCTGCATGCCCTCAGCCACAACGATGGCGTTATCCACCAACATACCCATCGCGATAATCAGCGCACCCAACGAGATCCTCTCCATCTCGATTGAGAACATCGACATGAACAGCAGCGTTCCCACCACGGTCAGCAACAGGGTTGAGCCGACAACAACCGCCGCGCGCCATCCCATGAACACCGCGAGTACGATAACCACAATGGTCACGGACATGGCCAGATTTACCAGAAAGTCATTCGAGGCCTGCTCGACCACCACGTGCTGTTGGTAGATCGGCAGGATTTCGACGCCAAACGGGATTTGCGAGTCCAGCTCGGCGAATTTTGCATCAGCGCGTTTGCCGACCTCGACAATGTTTTCGGTGGACAGACCCGCAATGCCCAATGTGAAAGCTTCGGTCCCGTTGAACCGGATCATCACCTCGGGGTCGGTCTGGCGACCACGATACACGTCGGACATATCAAACAAGTTGATCACCTGCCCTTGCGAGCCTACCGACAATCCCGCAATCGCTGAGACACTGTCCGACCCTTCGGCAGTCAGGATGGTCGTGCGGTCATTCTCTGAGCGGACCGAGCCCGAAGCGTTCACCGAATCCGCATTGGCAATAGCTTCATTGATGGACTGCAGCGGCACATTCTGGTTCACCGAGATGGCCAGATCGGGTTCCACAAAGATAGCCTCTTGCGGCAGGCCCATCACTTCTACGTCTGCGACGCCTTCGACGGTCAGCAATTCGCGCCGCAAGAAGGTGGACAGCTCGTGTTTTTCAGCGTCCGAAAACCCATCAGCCGTTACCGCATAGAACAGCCCGAACACGTCGCCGAACCTGTCATTGACCAGCGGCGCCTGCACTCCGGACGGCAGGCTGCGGGCCGTATCACGCACCTTGGCGCGCAGCTTGGTCCAGATTTCGGGCAATTCGGTTCCGTCATATGTCGATTGGATCTCAACTTCGATCAGCGAAAGCCCGGGCTGATTCACGGATGTGATCGTATCAACCTCACCCATTTGCTGGATGGCGGATTCCAGTGGCTCGGATACCTCCAGCGCCACCTGTTCAGCCGTTGCACCGGGATACTGGGTCACGATGACCGCGTTTTTAATAGTGAAGGCCGGATCTTCCAGACGTCCCAACGACAGAAACCCCCAGACGCCACCAAACAGGGCGATCAGGATTATCAGCCACGTATAGATCGGGCGATCAATGGATGCGCGCGCAATGTTCATCGATCCGCCCTTCAGTTTGCAAAGCCGACAAAGCGGCGAACGGCTTGGCCATCTGTCAACGTGCTGCCACCCGCGACGACGATCTCGTCACCATCGTTCAACCCTGTCAGAACACGGACTTCGCCGGTCTGCGTGGGTTCGATGGTAACCGGCACAAGCTGGACGGCGCCTTCATCGGCCCCAACCGGTGAAAACACCATGACGCCCAGACCGCCCTCAGCGTCCGAAATGATGGCCGTTGCGGGCACAACGATACCTGTCCGGGCGTCCTGGACTTTCACATTCACGGTCACTGACGAACCCGGCAAAATCTGCAATCCTTCAGGTGGCGTGAGGCCAAACTGGATGCGGAAAGTCTGACCCACGCTCGAGGTTTCGGCGTCAAATTCCCGGATCTGCAGGGGGAAGACCTCGTCGCTGGTTGGAAACTTCGCCGTAATCGCAATGTCATCTTCCTGACCCGATCGTTGGAACAGGATTTCCGGAACATCTACTTCGATCCGCAATTCGGACATATCGTGGATACGCACGATGGGCGCCCCTGCGTTTACAGTGGTAAAAGACTCGACCGTTCGGCGTGAGACCAGCGCGTCAAACGGCGCGGTCAGTGTGGCGTGTTCCAGATCATATTCGGCATCGCGGACGGCGATATCCGCCAGTTGCGCTTCGGTTTCCGCGTCGTCCACCGCCACCTGGCTGGCTGTGGTTCCGCGCAAACGAGAAAGACGGGCCACGGTACGATCCGCCTGATCCTTTTGCAGGACAGCGCGGTCATAGCGGCGCTGGAATGGTTCCTGATCCAGTTGCGCGATCAGCTCGCCCTTGGGTATCACAAACCCCTCGGTCACCGGCATTTCGACGATTTGCCCGGAAACCTGAAAGGCCAGATCGACGGTTTGCCGCGCAGCGACGCGACCAAAAAACTGGCGCGAGAAGCCGGGCGATGTCTCTTGGACCATCATTAGTTTTACGGGCTTGGCGCTATCCTGCGCCAAAACGGAGGTGGCGAACACGGTCAGAGCGACGCTCAGTACAGTGAAGAGTTTCATTTCTTCAATCCCTCAGGAATTCCTGTTTTCATTATGTTTTCCCGGATCTTCCGGGCCAGTCGTGCAAATTCGGCAGTTTCGTCAGCATCCAGCCCAGAAGCTCTGCGGAACAGGTCTCCCGCCTCGGACATCAGAACCTGTCGCATCTCAAGCCCCTTGTCGGTCAGAACCAACAACCAAGCCCGACGGTCTTCCGGATCGCGCTGGCGGGTCAGGTACCCTGCCTCTTCCAGCGCGTCAGCGGTTGACGTGATGGTGGACGGCACCGTCAGCATGTCTGCAGCCAAAACGCCCATGCGTTTGGGTCGCTCAAGCTTGACCATCATATGGCATTCCTGATGGCTCAGCCCGACCTCTAGTGCGTCCAGGCTTTCTTCCAGTTTCCAGTAGAGCGCATAGACTCCCATCATCGCCTGCACTTCGGGGCTGAGGCAGCGGACCAGCGCACTGTCGTCATGGGTCATCGGTGAATCCGTTTGTAACTTTGGCCTCGCATATACTTCGAAATATGAACTATTCAAGATGTGAAGTGGATTTCAGCCCAAACTTTGACATTCCCTTGGGTCAACGTCTCTTGATCTAACCCATATATGACTGCATTTTGGGCGAATCCGAAACATTCAGGTCTTATCATGTACACGCCCGCGATCACCGGCTCAGGTGTTTTCACCCCCGAAAACGTCATCACCAACGCCGAACTTGTCACGGCCTTCAACGCCTATGCCGACAAGATGAACGCCCAAAACGCAGACGCAATCGCGGCGGGTGAGATTGAGCCGATGCAGCATTCGTCGGAAGAGTTCATCTTCAAGGCCTCGGGTATCGAGAAACGCTACGTGATGGACAAGGACGGTGTTCTGGACCCTGACGTGATGCATCCTTTGTTGCGTCAACGTGGCGATAACGAACCGGGCATCATGACCGAGATGGCCGTGGATGCGTGTAAAAAGGCGCTGGAACAGGCCGGGCGCAGCGCTGAGGACGTTGATCTGGTGATCTGTGCCGCGTCTAACCACGAACGCGCCTATCCCGCCGTCGCGATCGAAATCCAGCAAGCGCTTGGGATCAGCGGGTTCGGGTTTGATATGAATGTCGCCTGTTCTTCGGCCACTTTCGGGATTCAGGCCGCCGCGGACATGGTCCGCTCCGGCTCGGTCCGCGCCGCATTGGTGGTAAACCCCGAGATTTGTTCAGGGCATCTGGAATGGCGCGACCGCGATTGTCATTTCATCTTTGGCGACGTGGCCACCGCCACTTTGATCGAGCGGGTCGAAGACGCGAAGGGTCCGCATTTCGAAATTCTGTCAACACGCTGCGCGACCGAATTCTCGAACAATATCCGCAACAACAACGGCTTCCTGCGTCGTTCACGCCCTGACGGGGTGGTCGACCGCCGTGACATGCAGTTCATGCAGAACGGACGCAAAGTCTTCAAAGAAGTGCTGCCAATGGTCAGCAAGCACATCTCGGATCACATGGACGCGGAAGGCGTGAACAGCGATGACCTGAAACGCCTGTGGCTGCATCAGGCCAACAAGACCATGAATGACTTCATCGGCAAGAAGGTTCTGGGACGCGAACCCGAGGTAGGCGAACAGCCCAACATCCTGCAGGACTATGCAAACACGTCCTCGGCCGGTTCCATCATCGCGTTTTCCAAGTATTCAGATGATCTGTCAGACGGAGATGTCGGCCTGATCTGTTCCTTCGGCGCGGGCTATTCGGTGGGATCGGTAATCGTCAAGCGGCACGAGTGAAGTATTGGCGCCGCGACACATCCATCACAACCCAGGAAACGCCGTACCACAGCACGCAAAACGACATCAGGAACGCTTGATTGGGACGCAAAAGGTATAATGCCCGCTTAATTTACACTGCGGTGTAGAATCGTGGAAAGGCGTTCCGTTCCATCCCAATGGACAGCCTTCCATCCTGCAGATCGGGCTGCCTCAATATTCGGAAGGGTATCATCGACCAGCAAAAATTCACCCGGTAGGCGCCCGACCTCCTGCGCTGCGAAAGCGAAGAACTCAGGCGTTGGCTTTCTACACCCCGCTTTTGCAGAGTACACGATGCCGTCAACTTCGTCGCCAAGCTCCATTGTATGCATGAGATAGATTGCTCTCATGTGATCCTGGTTGGTTGCAAGATAAACAGGTATGCCTTTGCGTCTCGCCTCGCGCACATCCGCAACAGTGGTTTCGACTATGCGTGAATCCCCTCGAAACCAATAGTCTATCAAATCAGGGGCTTTGATGGTCGGTGCGACACGCTTCAGAACACCCTCTAGTATCGGCAGGAGTTCAGCCCGTCCCTCGACAATGGCAGTCCATTCAGTTTTGAAAAACTCTTCCGCAAGCAGTTTAGGATCAAGTCCCAGATCCTTCGATAAATCAGTGTCCCATCGCAGACCATCGCCGGGACGACCGTCGACGAGGACACCATCAACATCAAGCATCAGGCATTTTGCCATTACCGAACCATTTAGTGACGCAACTGTAGTGGTGCACTTGTCGCTTGTAGGACAATTGAAACGAAACACACCTGTTCAAATCCAACTCAATATAAGGACTGCTAAAAAGGTTGCGGGTTGTTCACAGGAACATCGTCCTAATCCCTGAGCGGCGCACACCGAAACTTCAGCTTACGCTTTCCTCTTCCAGATGCAGCTTCATATCCAGCAGAACTTGTTGCAGCTGGCTGGTTTCCCTCAGAAGACGCTTGGCTTCGTTTACCGTGATGATGCCATCCTCGATTGCTGACTGGTATTCGGTCATCAGCATTGCAAACCGCTGGCTCAGCGCGATGACGTCGGAATTCACTCCGCCAGTACGGGGGCTGTCGTCATTGCGCCCGTCATAGGACAGGGTGATATTTTTCAGATCGGCCAGCGCCGAGGTGACGTGGGGGAAGTTTGCCACTGCTTCAAGCCGCGCCACCGCATCGACCGGCATGAACCGATCAGTATGTTCGACATTGTCAGAATAATAACGGCCCAACGTGGCTTTGGATTTGCCTGTAATCTCACACGCGGATTCGATTCCCACGTCTTTAACCAGCGCTTCAGTGTGTTTTTTCAGGTAGGCCCCGATATCTGCCATGTTTTTACCTTTACTGCCTGCACGCCCCACTAAATCTGCCATTGCGGGGGAAAGGGAAAAGAAAATTCCCATACTCGATTCATAATTGAAATGTCATATGTTGGCTATCCCTCAGATATGCGGGGGTTTTGTGAGTGAGTGGAGGCATTTAATGCCAGTAATGAGTGATTGCGGGTCGGTATTCTTGTCCTGCTACGGTTAGGCCGCATGTTGGCCGACGGCGTCGCTGTTGTTGAGGCGGGGGAATCCATCCCCAATGGGCTTACGCTCGACCTCTGCAACAATAACGGCGACGTCGCTTATTAAAGCTCTTGATGGCTTGCCCGATCAAAGCAGGCGTTTTAGACCCGACCCATGGCAAAACTATACTTTAATTATTCGACGATGAACGCGGGAAAATCGACCGTGTTACTGCAAGCCTCGCACAATTACCGTGAGAGGGGGATGGACACCTATTTGATGACCGCGGCCCTTGATGGCCGGGCCGGTGTTGGCAGGATTGCGTCGCGGATCGGCATATCGGCTGATGCGGACACGTTCGCCGCTGGAACCGACGTGTTCGCGATGATTGAACAGCGCCTGAAAAAAGGGAACGTCACCTGCGTTTTTGTCGATGAGGCGCAATTTCTGACCGAAGAGCAAGTCTGGCAATTGGCCCGGGCGGTCGATGATTTGCGGGTGCCTGTCCTTGCCTATGGCTTGCGCGTGGACTTTCAGGGCCGCCTGTTTCCCGGTTCAGCTGCCCTGCTGGCGCTGGCCGACGAGATGCGCGAAGTGCGGACTATTTGCGAATGCGGACGAAAGGCGACGATGGTCATCCGTCAGGACGAAAACGGCAACGCCATTACCGAAGGCGCGCAGGTGCAGATCGGCGGCAATGAAACCTATGTTTCGCTCTGCCGCAAACACTGGCGCGAGGCCGTCGGGCGCTAGACCGGGTTCGGCAAAGATCGCCCCGCGACGAAAGCTGCAACGTTGTCCAGCGCTATATGCCCCATATCGGTGCGCACCTCTTCGGTCGCTGTGCCAAGATGGGGCAGTATCGTCACATTCTCCATATCGCGCAGGGCCTGCGGAACGGTGGGTTCGAACTCATAAACATCAAGGCCCGCGCCTGCGATCTGACCTGATTGCAGGGCGTTGACCAGTGCGGATTCGTCCACAACTTCTCCGCGCGCGATGTTGATCAAGATGCCCGAAGGTTTCATCGCCTCCAGCACCGGCGCATTGATCAGGTGGCGCGTTTGCGCACCGCCTGGAACGGCGAGCACCAGGAAATCGACCGCAGCCGCCAGTTCTTTCAGGTCCGGTATGTTTTCTGCGGGAAACTCCACCTCTTTCGGGCTGCGCGACTGGTACGCCACGTCCATCCCAAAACCGAAATGACAACGCCACGAAATGGCCTGACCAATTCTGCCCATCCCGACGATCCCAACGCGTTTTCCGGTCACATGATGCCCCAGCATTTGCGTCGGATGCCAGCCTTGCCATTTGCCCGAACGAACCAGCCGTTCCCCCTCGCCCGCGCGGCGCGCGGTCGACAACAGCAACGTCATCGCGATGTCTGCCGTGGCATCGGTTACCGCACCGGGGGTGTTTGAGACCTGAATCCCTGCAGCCCGCGCGGCTACGACGTCGATATGATTGTACCCTACGCCGAAATTTGCCAGCAGTTTGCAGCGCGGCTGCGGCACTTCCGCGAAAATTGTGGCCGAAAACTGATCGCCCAGGGTGGGCACGACCACATCAAATTCGGCCAATGCGTGCCGCATTTCGTCGGGCGACATTGGCAACGTGCTGCTGCGGATCTCGACGTCGAACTCGGCGCGAGCGCGCGCCTCGACGGCGGCCGTCATGGGGCGTGCGATCAAAAGTTTCATCAGTGCATCCGCCCGCCGGTTGGAACCTCGCCATCCGGACCGATCAGAACGATCTCGCCCTTGTCGTCGGGCAGGCCCAGCACCAGAACCTCGGACATGAACTTGCCGATCTGGCGCGGTGGGAAATTGACAACGGCCATCACCTGCTTGCCAACCAACGTCGTCGGATCGTAATGCGCCGTTATCTGGGCTGAGGTTCGGCGCTCGCCAATTTCGTCTCCAAAGTCGATCCACATCTTGATCGCGGGCTTGCGGGCCTCTGGGTAAGGCTCGGCGCGGACAACCTTACCGACCCGAATGTCGACCTTCAGAAAATCATCGAATGAAATCTCACTCACGGGACAGCTCCTTGGATCGGTCAGTTGCAGCCTTGACGGCGCGGTGCAACAGATCGGGGAAACCTTCTTCCTCATGCATCAGCACTTCAAGCGCAGCTTGCGTCGTACCGTTGGGCGACGTCACGTTGACACGCAGCTGCGATGGGTCTTCCTCTGCCGCCATGGCCAAAGCCCCTGCCCCGGCAACGGTCGATTTGGCCAGTTTCATCGCCAGATCAGGCGGCAAGCCTTGCGCCTGTCCGGCTGCTGCCAGCGTTTCGATCAGGTGGAAGACATAAGCAGGCCCCGAACCGCTCAGCCCGGTCACCGCGTCCATCTGCGCCTCGTCCTCAAGGCGAACTGTGTCACCAATTGCGGACAGCAGGTTTTCCGTTAGGGCTACATCGGTGTCTGAGGCGTTTGCATTGCCGATCAATGCTGTGATCCCCTGCCGGATCGCCGCCGGTGTATTTGGCATCGCCCGCACAATTGGGGTGCCTTCACCCAACAAAGCTTCAAAGGTGGCGATTGATGTGCCCGCTGCGACTGACACAAACAGGCTGCCGCCTCCGCCCAGCGCTTTGATCGCTGGCAGTGCCTCGCCCATCATCTGTGGCTTGACGGCCACCAATACGACCGCCGGGGCCTCGGGTAATGGAGTGTTGATATTGACGCCCTGCGCCTTCAGCCAATCCGAAGGATACGGGTCGATCACCCAGACGGCTGACGTAGGAAGGCCATGCTCCAACCAACCGGCGAGCATGGCCGAACCCATCTTGCCGCATCCCAGAAGAACCAGCCCCTGCTCGGCGACGCGTGACATGTCCATGATTGCCCCTCTCCATATCCGGTTTGGGGCAAATCTTTACGCGCGGCCGTAGGCCTCTGCAATGGCGACCTGCATCGCGTCCTCGGGATCGCGGTTGCCCCAGGTGACCAGTTGGATCGCGGGGTAATAGCGCTCGGCGCTCAGAACCGCGGCGGTGATCATTGTGTCGATCTGTTCCGGGCTGGCCATCTGGCCACCCGCCAGAACCAAACCGTACCGGTAGACCATCAGCTTTTGATTGGCCCAATACGTAAATGCACCAGCCCAGCACTGATCATTCATCTTGTTGAGCAGCTCATAAAGCTCGTTCTCGCGCTCGGATGGAGGTTCCATTTCGAAAGAACACACCATGCGGAGCGTTTCGTCATAGTTGGACCAGGCCAAGGTGATCGAATAGGTGCGCCACTGTCCTTCGACAGCCATGGCAATCTGATCATCCCCGATCCGGTCGAAATCCCAGTCGTGGTGTTCGGCAAGATGTTCAACAATGTCGATTGGATGAAGGTCTTCTTCGAGAAACTGTTCGGAAAGGGCCATAATGCCACCTCACTAATCTCTAGCCTTTTAGGGGCTGGCAGCGCCCCAGCGCTAGTTGCTTGCTCTACAAGCCGGGCTTCCCCAGTCTGCCTGTACTAGATATGGTGCGCCGCTGGCAGGGTTCTGGCAACCCTATTTGTTGGGGATAACATCAATAAGTTGTGGACAGTCGGCAACGGCGATCAAAATATTGGCGCCACCGCCAGCTTTGTCTTGATTAAATTTGGTAAGGTGTCAAAATACACAACACCGCACAATCCCAGCGTGGATTGCGCGGCGGTTTTCTTTTTTCAAAATCTCGAGTGTGCGGAACTTATTTGTCCAGCTTGGCTTCAAGCGCGGCAATACGTGCCTCAAGCGCTGCGTTCTCTTCGCGCGCCTTCTGGGCCATGGCGCGCACAGCATCAAATTCTTCGCGCGTGACGAAATCACGATCGGCTAACCAGCGGTCGATCATCGACTTCATGGCGTTCTCGGCTTCTTCCCGCGCGCCTTGCGCGACGCCCATGGCGTTGGTCATCAGTTGGGAAACGTCATCAAGAATCTTATTACGGGTTTGCATGGCTTTACTCCGGTATCGCGGTTGGTCTCTATATGGGCAAAGAATGGCCCGGGCTCAAGGTTGACTTGCCCCGCTAACCCCGGGCAATGAGACGCACATGCAGGCTGTTCTGAATTTCCCCGACCTTTCGCCCGAAGTTTTCTCGATCTCGCTGTTCGGGATGGAGTTCGCACTTAGATGGTACGCGCTGGCCTATATCGCCGGTATTCTGATCGCATGGCGATTGGGTACTGCGGCGCTGAAGCGTCCGGCCCTTTGGCCTGCAGATACTCCACCGATGAAACCGCAGCAGTTGGAGGATCTGATCACCTGGATCATCCTCGGCGTGATTCTCGGCGGGCGTCTGGGGTTCGTTCTGTTTTACCAACCGGCTTACTACCTATCGCACCCGTTGGAGATATTGATGATCTGGCAGGGCGGTATGGCCTTCCATGGTGGTTTGCTGGGGGTCGTCGTTGCGTCCTATCTCTATGCGCGGCGTTACCAGGTCCCGGTTTTGTCTTTGGCCGATCTGATCGCACACGCTGTGCCGCCCGGACTGCTGTTGGGGCGGTTGGCGAACTTCACTAATGCCGAGCTTTGGGGGCGACCCAGCGACGTTCCATGGGCAGTG
Source organism: Ruegeria sp. CDSA246 (assembly GCF_059611225.1). Lineage (NCBI taxonomy): Bacteria > Pseudomonadati > Pseudomonadota > Alphaproteobacteria > Rhodobacterales > Roseobacteraceae > Ruegeria > Ruegeria sp. CDSA246. Next base: position 86,285 of record NZ_JBXWPD010000012.1, read on the forward strand.
ATCTTTCCAGGTGGCGCCGCGCAGGACTGCCCTGGTGTTGTGGCCGGGATGTGTGCCCGACACCCCTCGCAGCTTTATGAAGCTGCACTGGAAGGTTTGTTGCTGGGCGCACTTCTACTGTGGATGGCCTATCGGCGTGGGGCGTTTCACAAGCCCGGTCTGGTGATGGGTGTATTTCTGGCAGGTTATGGCGCCTCGCGTTTCATTGTTGAGTTCTTTCGTCAGCCTGACGCACAGTTCGTCTCGGCCGGGAATCCGCTGGGGCTGGCGTGGCACGTGGGCGGCTATGGCCTGACCATGGGGCAAATGCTATCGCTGCCAATGATCGCGCTTGGCCTTTGGTTTGCACTGCGCGCGCGACGCACTCAATGAACCTTAAGGATCACCTACTGGCGCAAATTGCGCTGAATGGCCCGATGAGCGTGGCCGATTTCATGACTGAATGCCTGCTGAACCCTAAGTTTGGATACTACACCACCCGCGATCCGCTGGGGGCGCAGGGGGATTTCATCACTGCACCGGAAATCAGCCAGATGTTCGGAGAGTTGATCGGGCTTGCTCTGGCGCAAAGCTGGATGGATCAAGGCAAGCCGGACAGGTTCATTCTAGCAGAGTTGGGACCGGGTCGCGGCACACTGATGGCAGATATCCTGCGCGCAACCAGCAGCATATCTGGATTTCACGAGGCCGCAGAAATTGTTTTGTTCGAGGCCTCCCCTGCCCTGCGGGACAGGCAGGCGCAATTGCTGAGCGGTCACAACCCGCGCTGGATCGATACGCTCATCGACCTGCCCGAAGCCCCCCTGTTTCTGGTGGCGAACGAGTTTTTTGATGCCCTGCCAGTCCGCCAATTCATACGTGAAGGTGATGGCTGGCGCGAACGTCTAATCGGTGCGCAGGGCGAATCGCTTACGTATGGGCTGGGGCCGAACACGGCTCAGATCGGTCTGGCAGATCGCATGACCGACACCCAAGATAGCGATTTGGTTGAACTTTGCGCGGCCGCAATTCCGATCCTGACCGTGATCGCTGGGCGGATCGCCACTTATGGCGGGGCGGGTCTGATCGTGGATTACGGTGACTGGCATTCGCTGGGCGACACGTTTCAAGCTTTGCAATCACATGAACGTGTTGATCCCCTGCAAGCTCCGGGTCGGGCGGATCTGACCGCGCATGTAGATTTTGAGCCCCTTGCTATTGCCGCACGCGCCGCCGGTTGCGCCCATACAAAGCTGACACCTCAGGGCATGTTTCTGGAACGGCTGGGCATCACGGCCCGCGCACAGGCGCTGGCTGCGCCACTCGGCGGGTCTGAGCTTGAGGCGCTCATTGCTGCACATCGCCGGTTGACGCATCCCGAGGAAATGGGAAATCTGTTCAAAGTACTGGGCCTCTACCCTTCTTATGCTGCACCTCCACCGGGACTGGAACCATGACATTGGAAATTCTGACCTCGGACGTCCTATCGCCTGTCCGCCACGGGTTTTTCAGCCGTCGGGGCGGAGCGTCTTCCGGAATATTCGCGGGTTTAAACTGCGGCTATGGCTCGTCTGACCAAACCGAAGCGGTGGCAGTGAACCGTCAGCGCGTGGCCGCGGCGATGGAGGTCAACCCGGACGCATTGGTCGGGGTGCATCAAGTGCATTCCCCAACCGTTCTGACAGTGGACGCTCCGATAAATGGCGACAAACCCAAAGCGGATGCGGTTGTCACCGCAACCCCGGGATTGGCGCTGACGATTCTGACAGCGGATTGCCAACCGGTCCTGTTTGCCGATTCTGACGCGAATGTGATCGGGGCTGCGCATGCCGGGTGGCGCGGTGCTTTGGACGGTGTATTGGAGGCAACCCTGGACGCGATGGAGGCATTGGGCGCGCAGCGGGAAAACACCGTCGCTGTCATTGGTCCTACGATTTCTCAAAACGCGTATGAGGTCGGTCCAGATTTCCTGGATGAATTCGCAGCGGATTCGCCCGAAAACCTTAGGTTCTTCGCGAATGGCAATGGGGATCGACTGCAGTTCGACCTGCCCGCCTTTGGTCTGCACAGATTGCGACAAGCCGGGGTGGGTCAGGCGGAATGGACGCGGCACTGCACCTATTCAGACCCGGACAGATTTTATTCCTTCCGCCGCTCGACCCACGCGAAAGAAGCCGATTATGGCCGTTTGATCTCCGCCATTAAATTGTAGAGCGCGCCCAAAATGTGGCGAAATCGCCGCTTTTTCGCCACATTTGTTGTGTCTGTTTGAGTCGAGACATTTTGACTTTTATTGTCCGCACTCAGGTGTTTATCAAACGATTATCCCGCGGTGCGAGGCATTCCAAAGAAGAGGATCTGCCGACCTTCGACTTTACTGTTTAAATCCTGAGTCAGCCTTATCGGTGCCGCATTGACGCGCCACACTGATCCTACACAGGAACCCGGGGTAGCTGCCCCGGTACGACTAGGAATAATAACATGAAGGTTAAATCTCGTTTTCTCAGTGCCGTTGTTGCGGCCACGCGAGAACAGGCACCGGAAATGCCGTGGAAACGGGTTTCCAGTTCTTCGATCAGGGTCGCGCGCCGCTCGGCACGCCAACGCTGATCAAAAGCCCAAGGAACCATGCTGCCGGTTCCAAAGGTCAAGACGCACATCGGAGGGGTGCTCCGGGCCGGTGTGTGACCAACCGCTGAAATTTCCAGCGGCCTGGTTCAGGGGTGTGTGTGCGCAGGTAATTTCCGCCTGTGTTTTAGTGAGTTTGTCTGGGGGGTCAGTGTGTTGACCAAAGGAAAGCGAAAGTTCATCGCGTTGCGACGCCGCAAAGGCGTGCGCCCTGAGGTCGCTATCTCATTAAAGACAAAGAATACGCCGGTCAGGTTGCCCTGTACGGAGGGCTTTACCCATCTGAACGGTATTTTAGGAGGGACGGAATAAAAATGACAATTCCACATTCCTTGACGCGCGCAGCCAGAAACGCGGTCGAAACTTCGGCCATGCTGCGCGAAATTCCGAAGACAAACGCAAGACCAAAGGCGCAGTTGCGGCGCTATGAGGTCAGTACCTTGATGCCGAACGGAGATGTTTCGCAAACGCGCCACATCGCCCCGGCATTGCCCATGTTCGAAGACGCCTTTTGTGCCTTTACACGCGGATCCCTGGTGGAAACCGAAAACGGCCCATTGGCGATCGAAGATCTGCTTCCGGGCGACATGGTTCTGACGCAGGATGGCGCACTGCAGACCGTGTTGTGGAAGGGGTCGGTGACCCTGATTCCCGGGCGCGCGGATTCGCGTGGGCGTACACGCCCGCTAACTCGGATCATGGCCGATACATTTGGAATGCAAAAGCCGCTGTCCGGCGTAATCGCGGGACCTGCAGCACGTCTGCTGGGCGCACCTGCGCATCTGCGCCATTTACACGACGGGGGCGAAATTCTGACCCCTGTCCATGAATTCCAGGACGGTATGAGCGTGATCGAAACATTGCCGCCGACCCCGATTGAGCTGTTTCACATCTGCCTGAAACGTCATTCGGTCATCAAGGTCGATGGCCTGCAATTCGAATCATACCATCCGGGAGTCAATGCCGCACGCCAGGTTAGCCAATCGCTCAGATCGATCTACTTGAACTTGTTTGCGCATATCGAATCGCTGAGCGATTTTGGTCCACTGGTTCTACCACGCGCAGGAGACGGTGAGATAAATGCGCTTTCTGCGTGACAACGAAAACTAACTGCAATGTGGGGGCATTATGCAGCTGATAATTAGTTGGGTTCTATCATTAACGGTCGCTGCTTTTCTGCCGCCGTCAAAACCGCATCAAAAGCGAATGATGTTCACGCCGTCCGGTTCATTCGTTCTTCCAGAACGTCGAAGGGAACGCCGGGTTCGTCCTTGGCGCCGCGAATAACCAGCGATGTTTTTACGCTGGCTACATTGGGCGTGGTCAGCAGCTCACCCGTCAGAAACTGCTGAAAACTGCTCAGGTCGGGGGCGACGCATTTCAGGATAAAGTCCACCTCGCCGTTCAACATGTGGCATTCCCGGACCAGCGGCCATTCACGGCAGCGTTCCTCGAACGCGTTCAGTTCGGATTCGGCCTGGCTTTCCAGCCCCACCATGGCAAAGACCTGAACCTCGAACCCCAACTCGCGTGAGTTCACATCGGCATGGTAGCCGCGGATAAGCCCGGAATCCTCAAGCGTACGCACGCGCCGCAGGCAAGGCGGCGCAGAAATACCTACGCGTTTTGCCAGCTCTACATTGGTCATGCGACCGTCTGCCTGCAATTCTGCCAAAATCTTGCGGTCAATCTCATCCAGCCGTATCGCGACCATGAAATGCTCCTAATTTTTCGGTTGTTATATCAGCACCCGACCAATGCGCAATTATCTTTCGTACCTGCGCAATATTCTATATTTTCAATGTTCTTTTTTTGGGCGCCTTGCCGCAAATGCATTGCTGCCTGTCAAAAGGTTGGGGGTTTAAGCCCTGCGCGACGCTCGCTATATCCATCCGTCAGGGGCCACGCGCCCCAATCAGGCAGATCGAGTTGGGGGTACTATGGCCGAAACACGACACACCAGGGTTCTGATCATCGGATCGGGACCGGCCGGTTACACGGCCGGCGTTTATGCAAGCCGCGCGATGCTAGAGCCGATTCTGGTTCAGGGCATTGAGCCGGGTGGCCAGCTGACCACAACGACCGAGGTTGAAAACTGGCCCGGAGACACCGAGGTTCAAGGCCCTGACCTGATGGTGCGTATGCAGGACCATGCCAAGGCGATGGGTTGTGAGATCATTGGCGACATCATCACCGATCTGGACGTCAGCAAACGCCCGTTCACCGCAACAGGCGACAGCGGCACAGTCTATACGGCTGATGCTGTCATTTTGGCCACCGGCGCGCGCGCCAAATGGCTGGGGCTGCCGTCGGAAGAGAAATATAAGGGCTTTGGCGTTTCGGCGTGCGCGACCTGCGACGGCTTCTTTTATCGCGGGCAGGAAATCGTGGTAATCGGCGGCGGCAACACCGCCGTGGAAGAGGCGCTGTTCCTGACCAATTTTGCCAGCAAGGTCACGCTGATACACAGACGGGATGAGCTGCGCGCGGAAAAGATCCTGCAGGACCGGCTGCTGAAGCATGAAAAAATCGAACCCCTGTGGTTCCACGAGTTAGAAGAAGTGACCGGCACCGATGCCCCGCTGGGCGTCGAAGGTGTGCGGGTCAAAAACGTGAAGACCGGCGAGATTACCGAAATCCCCTGCAAAGGCGTTTTTGTCGCGATCGGACACGCACCTGCCAATGAACTGGTCAAGGACTCGCTGGAAAGCCATATGGGCGGCTATGTCGTGACCAAGCCAGGTTCGACCGAGACCTCGGTGCCGGGTGTATTTGCGGCGGGCGACCTGACTGACCACATCTACCGGCAAGCTGTCACCAGTGCGGGAATGGGATGCATGGCCGCACTGGACGCCGAGCGCTTCCTAGCCGAACAGGACTAATCAGATGCTGGAATTCTCTGGCCCGGTCTGGAGAATTTTGTTTCTGTCACAATTGGACGCCCCTTTGGCCCCTGCCCGGGCGCCAGAGGGGCGTTTTCATTACGCGGGACAATCGGCGCTTTACGCTTCGCACAGCGCGGAAGGCGCCGGAATCGCCATTCGGCGATATGTCACGGCAGGCGATCCACCAAGGGTGTTGGTGCAGGCAAACGTGACAGACGCAAAGCTGCTCGACCTACGGGGCCAGTCTGACGCATCCGTCATATGGCAGGATATTCACGCCAAATGGGGCACCTCGCCGACATGGCGGTTCTCGGACCGCGCGCGTGACGCAGGCGCTGACGGGTTGCTATATAGCTCACGCTCGCGCCCCGAACTCAGCCACATTGTCCTGTTCGACCCGTCTCCTTCGCTGATCCGTGTGAATACGCCGTCAACAGATTGGACGCCGCCCTATCCGCAACCTGCGCTTGACCGCTAAGCCGCGGCGTATCAGACTCGGCCTCAGGCGAGACCAACGCAGGTGATCTGATTGAAAACTGTTCTGTGGCAAGGCGGGTGGGCAACCCGGCTGAGGATCGGCAGCGGCCTGGTTCTATTCGCCTTTGCGTTCTTTCACTTCATCAACATCGGCCTTGGTCTGTTTCACACGGACTACCTGCATGACATGCAGGATGCCCGGCATGTAATCACACGTCACGATGTCGGCAGCATAATACTCTATGCTGCTCTTTTGATTCACTCGGGGTTAGCCCTGTACTCGATCAGCCAGCGCCGGACTTTGCGCATGCCGTTCAGCACAGGGTTGCAGATGGTTCTGGGGTTGTTGATCCCATTGCAGCTGATCTCGCATATCGTGCAAACGCGCTATGCGAACACGGTCTACGATGTGAACGATGAAATGGGCTATATCATCGTTCTGATGTGGCCCAGCTACGCGGTCTGGATGCAAAGCCTGTTGTTGCTGGTGGTGTGGGTACATGGCTGTATCGGACTGCACATGTGGCTGCGGCTGACCCGCTGGTGGCCCAAACTGGTGCCATATCTGATTGGCCTGGCTGTGTTTGTTCCCACATTTGCCCTTGCCGGAGTGCTGACGGAAGGGCGCCGTATCTGGGCCGATTTTGCAGACCCGTTTTTGCGCGAACAATATATCGAGCATTACAACTGGCCCTCTCCCGAAGACTTCCAGCACCTGTTCAGCGTAAAAGACAATGCGCTCATGGCGTTCTGGGTGGCCCTTGGCGCATCCCTGGCGGTATTTGCGATCCGCAAGCTGTGGCGCCGCCGACATTCCGTGCGCGTCAAGTACGCTCAAGGCCCTGAGGTCGTTGCCGAAAAAGGGATGACCCTACTTGAAATTTCCCAAGCCAACGGTATTCCACACACGGCGCTATGCGGTGGCAAAGGGCGCTGCACCACCTGCCGCGTGATTGTCGAGGCGGGCGGGGATCAACTGCCCGAACCTGGTGAGGTCGAAGCCCGAAGCCTAGCTGCGGTCAGCGCCCCGGCGGGTGCCCGGCTGGCATGTCAAATCCGACCGATGGCTCCGATCACAGCGTTTCGCATGTTCCGTCCAGATGGCGCCCGACACCGGGCACATGCAAGCCAGGGTCAGGAACGGCAATTGGCGGTCCTGTTTCTGGACATGCGCGGCTTTACCTCGCGCACCGCTGGCCAACTGCCCTATGACATCGTTTTCCTGCTAAACCGCTTTTTCGACGCCATCGTCCCCGCGATCACGGCCGAGGGCGGAGTGGTCGACAAATACATGGGCGACGGCCTGTTGGCCGTGTTCGAAACCAACGACGCCCAAAGCTCTGCTCGGGCCGGGATGAAAGCGGCCATTGATATCAGCCTTGCCTTGCAGCGTTTCAACCAGCAGCTGGAATCCGAGGGCAGCCCCCGGATCCGCATCGGAATGGGCCTGCATCTAGGGGACCTTGTTCTGGGTGAAATCGGTGCCGCAGGCCACGCCGCCCGTACAATCATCGGCGACACCGTAAATGTGGCCAGCCGGTTAGAAGCCGAAACCAAATCCCTGGGCTGCGAACTTCTGGTCTCGGAAGAGTTGTTGCTGGCGTCAGGATATGACGGCGATATGCGGCAGGTTCGCCCATTCGAGCTGCGTGGCGTGACGCGACCGATTCCCGCCCTGCCCGTCCCCAAAGCCGCGGATCTGAACGCCAATGTCACTGCATAAGAACACTCGCCCTGAATTGGGTGGAATTGTTGCCCACATCGGGAACCAGCTTCGCAGATTGCCACGCAAACCGGAATTTCCTTCCATTGCGTGGAAAAACCGCGCATATCGTCCTTTGTTTCACCAAGGTATATGGACTTCACCCAAAAGCCGGGGCAAACGCCCCGTAATCAACGGCAAAGCAGCACTTTTACAAGAGTATTCCCATGACGATGTTAAGTAACCTGGCCCCAATCCCCGAATTGTTCGTGTCCTACGATTCAGCACAGAAACTGAAGGTGGAAGCCGCCGATCTGACCAGCTGGGACCTGAGCCCGCGCCAAATCTGCGACCTGGAATTGCTGATGAACGGCGGGTTCAACCCTCTCAAAGGCTTCCTGAGCCAGGCGGACTACGACAATGTCGTTGAGAACATGCGGCTGGCCGATGGTACCCTTTGGCCGATGCCCATTACTCTGGACGTAGACGAGGCGTTTGCCGACAAAGTCGAATTGGGCCAGGACATCGCGCTGCGCGATCAGGAAGGCGTCATTCTCGGCACCATGACCGTCACCGACAGTTGGACACCGGACAAAGCCCGCGAGGCCGAGAAAGTCTTTGGTGCCGATGACGAGGCGCACCCGGCGGTGAATTACCTGCACAACGTGGCGGGTAAAGTGTATCTGGGCGGACCCGTGGTCGGCATTCAGCAGCCCGTCCACTATGACTTTCGCGCGCGCCGCGACACTCCGAACGAGTTGCGCGCCTATTTCCGCAAAGTCGGCTGGCGGCGTATCGTGGCGTTCCAGACCCGCAACCCTCTGCACCGCGCGCACCAGGAACTGACCTTTCGCGCCGCGAAAGAGGCGCAGGCCAACCTGCTGATCCATCCGGTCGTGGGCATGACCAAACCTGGCGACGTCGATCACTTCACCCGCGTGCGCTGCTATGAGGCAGTGCTGGACAAATACCCGGCCTCGACCACATCGATGTCGTTGTTGAACCTGGCAATGCGCATGGCTGGCCCGCGCGAAGCTGTCTGGCACGGGCTAATCCGTGCAAACCACGGCTGCACGCATTTCATCGTGGGTCGCGACCATGCGGGCCCGGGCAAGAACAGTCAGGGCGAAGATTTCTATGGCCCCTACGATGCGCAGGATCTGTTCCGCAAGTACCAGGATGAGATCGGCGTCGAAATGGTCGACTTCAAGCACATGGTTTTTGTGCAGGAACGCGCGCAATACGAGCCGAACGATGAGATTTTGGATAAGGACAATGTCACTATCCTGAATATATCGGGCACCGAGTTACGCCGTCGTCTGGCCGAAGGTCTGGAGATCCCGGAATGGTTCAGCTTTCCCGAGGTTGTCGCCGAATTGCGCAAGACCCGCCCACCGCGCAGCCAGCAGGGCTTTACTGTGTTCTTCACCGGCTTTTCGGGCTCGGGCAAATCCACCATCGCCAACGCGCTTATGGTCAAACTGATGGAGATGGGCGGCCGCCCGGTTACTTTGCTGGATGGTGACATCGTTCGGAAAAACCTGTCGTCCGAACTGGGCTTTTCGAAGGAACACCGCGACCTGAACATCCGTCGCATCGGCTATGTGGCCAGCGAGATCACCAAGAACGGCGGCATCGCAATCTGCGCGCCGATCGCGCCCTATGCCACGACCCGCCGAGCAGTCCGGGAAGAGATCGAACAATTCGGTGCCTTCTGCGAAGTTCACGTGGCCACCACCATTGAGGAATGCGAACGCCGCGACCGCAAGGGACTGTACAAGCTGGCCCGCGAAGGCAAGATCAAAGAGTTCACCGGCATCTCGGACCCGTATGACGTTCCTGCAGACCCAGAACTGAGCGTCGAGACCGAAAATGTCGAGGTCGACAACTGCGCCCATCAGGTTCTCCTGAAACTGGAAAGTATGGGGCTGATTGCAGCATCCTAATTGCTACAACGAACAAGCAAAGCGGCCAGCAGTGGCCGCTTTTTGTGTTGGATTGACAAGCGCACGCTGCCTTGGTGCAAATGCAGACCCTAACCAAAACGCAAAGTGCCCATGACCCGCGACCTGCCTGCAATTGCCAGTTTCTGGTTCGGATCAGACCTGAGCTGGCTCGAGGCGCTGTGCATTCAATCCTATCTGGATAACGGTCACCGGTTTATCCTGTATACCGTGCATGACATCCAAGGCGTGCCCAGGGGCGCCGAAGTACGGCCCGCTTCTGATATCCTTTGGCCCGCGCCGTTTGATTTCCGACCGGAAGACCGGTCAGGGGTCGCAGTGTTTTCCGACATTTTCCGGCTGCGGTTGATGCAGAAAACCCCGTTCATTTGGGTCGATCTGGATGCCTACTGCGTCAAGCCATTCGACTTTTCTTCGACTTACGTTTTCGGGTCGACGCAATCAGGCACTTTTCCCAATGGTGTTCTGCGTCTGCCACCAGACTCAGAGACGCTGGCGCTATGGATTGATTTCGTGATCTCTGCCAACCCGACCCAGCCCTGGCGTGGCGGTCGGCTGTTTCGACACAATCGCAGGCGCATCCGAAACGGAGAGACCTGGGGCATCGAAGCACTTCCCTGGGGCAGCTCCGGCCCCAAGGCGTTGGAGTATTTTCTGCGCCAGACCGGCGAGGACAGCCACGCGATGCAGCCGGATGTGTTCTATCCTTTGGACAAGGAACAGCTATGGAAACTGCACGATCCGCGCATTTCCACGGCCGAGATCGAACGGGATAAGGTGCATTCAGTTCACATCTACGGACATCAGAAAAAATTCATGGCAGCCAAAACCGCCGGGCTGCCGGTCAGCGGATCATATCTGCAGCGCCTTTGCCTTCGACATGGGATCAACGCGCTGGCGAATCCGATCTTGCCGGTGGGATGGCTGGCCCCGCGGCCATTGGACGACTAGGCCGCGTTTATCTGTTCCCGCAGGGTTCGCACCGCTCGGCCTTCAAAGTCACCGAACTCTGCCGCCTTGCTTTGTGCAGCTTTCAGATGCGGCAGGTGTTCGGCATAGTCGTCAGCGGACAGGCTGTTGATTGCGCGCTGAATGTCGGCCTCGGACTCACAGAGGATCATACCGGCTGTGTCCATGAAGTCCCCGATATTCGGGCACCCCCAATAGATCGGGACCGTTGAACACAGGACCGCATCCGTCAGCTTTTCCGAAAAATAGTTCTTCTCGCGCACATTCTCGATCACAACGGAATAGCGATACGGAGCCAGCCCGTCTGATTTACGATCAAACGGCGTGTATCCCCGCCCCATGATATCAACGTCAGCGCCCGTTTCCCGCACCCAGTCAATCACCGAATGGCGAAGTTGGTGCCCTTCCAGATCGCGTTTGGCTGAGGCGATGAGCGAGCAGGATTTCGTTTTCTCTACGTTGAGGTCTCGCCAATCCGGCACCATCGTCACGCCGTAGGGCAGAAACACAGCGTTCGGAAGGTTCTGCAGCAACACGTCGTGGAACGTCATCACGCGAAAGAAACGCCGCCACGTGTAGCGCAGCATCTTGTCGTGCTTGGCGTGAATTGCCGACGGCTCACCCATCATCAGGGAAATCCGGGCGCGGGTCCCTCGGCGCAGGCGCAGATGGACGGTTGAATTAGGGTACATGATCAGGTGATCGGTACGCTCAAGATCGCCAACCGTTTTGCCCATCAGGCGCTCGGGGCACCCTTCGGGCCAGATCAGATCGGACAATGGAACCGAAGCCAGTTTCGGACCCAACCGATGCCCATAAGGAAGGATGGCGATCGCGGGTTCAGTCATTACAGTTGCCCGGGCAAATTGACCTGACCACGCATCAGAATATAGCCACGGCCCGCCACCTTGATACCGGTCATCGCATCGGCAGGTCCAACGCGTGTAACGGTCGCTTGGCCGGGGCGGCCCAAGTCGTGGCCCTGTTCTGCCGTAAACGTGTCCTTGGGCATCAGACCATATTTCCAGAGATAAGCTGCCATCGCCCCGGTTGCGGAGCCGGTGAACGGATCCTCGGGCGGGCTGGGCGGCAACATCAAAAGGCGTGAGAACGTGTCGCCCGCCTCGCTCGCGCCCTCCAGTGTCACAATAAATGGCTCGGCCATGTCCGATCCGGAATACCCTCCGGCCTCTATCACCTTGCACAGTGGTTCTTGTGCCAGCTTTGCGGCACGTAGCGCTTCGACGTCGCGCAGCACAGTGACGCAAAACGGCAACCCTGTGGATACCATCTGAGGTGGCGAGATGATCGCGTTTTCCGGCAGGCTGATGGCGGCGGCAACCAGATTGGCAGGAACCGTCGCACCGAATTGCGGGGCAACCTGCGTCATCTCAATTTCATCACCATTGAGTTGGATGGAAACGATCCCTGCCCCGGTTTCCAGTGTCAGTGCATCCCCCTGAAACAGACCCCGCGACCGCATCGCCGCGACAGTGGCAATGGTAGGATGCCCCGCAAAAGGAATTTCACGGCTGGCCAGAAAATAGCGCACCTTGATATCAGCCACATCCGACGGCCCGGTAAAGGTACATTCGACCAAGGACGTTTCGCGCACGTAAGCGGTACAGACATCTTCGGGCAGGACGGCCCCACCATGCACCACGGCGCATCCATTGCCGCCAAATGCGCGGTCGCTAAATGCGTCCACCCAGTCAAAATCAAACCAGCTCATGTTTGGTGCCTCCGCCCTGCGAACCCGTATTGGTTCGCATATCTCACCCGTGGGGCGGCGGATGTCACGGGAAAATCACACGCCGCGGGGGCCGTATTAGTGCACGGCCACCGGGGAAAAGTCATGTTCGCGCGCCAGAATAAAGGCCAGCTTGCGATCTGCGACCAGGGCCAGTTGCTGACCATCCGAGTCATGCACAGCGTAGAGCTGATCCAGATCACCGGCCTGTTCGCGCACTTCACGCGGCAGGTCAGCCACATCGACAGCTTTTACATAGACGATCCGGTCGCCTTCGGTGTTGATTTCAATCGGTGTATTCATAGCTCTTACCCCTTCCGTATATTGATTGTCTGAACCACGGTTTCGGGCACGGCGCGGGTCAGATCCACATGCAGCAGACCGTTTTCCATGATCGCCTCGCCCACCTCGACACCGTCCGCCAGCACAAACATGCGCTGAAATTGACGTGCCGCGATGCCGCGATGCAGAAAGATGCGCCCCTCGCTGTCGTCGCGTTGACGGCCCCGGATCACCAGTTGGCGATCCTCGATGGTAATCGACAGGTCCTGTTCCGCAAAACCGGCCACGGCCAGGGTGATGCGATAGGAAAAATCCGAGGTCTGTTCGATGTTATAGGGCGGGTATCCTTCGTTTCCGGCCTTTGCAGACCGTTCCAGAAGGCGTTCCAATTGCTCGAACCCCAAAAGATGCGGGTATGAGCCAAGAGTAAGTTTCGACACGTATTTTCGTCCTTTATTGCCAAAGCGACGTGTGGTGCGGTCCCGTTCTGGCAACCGCGTATGATAGAATATGGGAATATGCAGGGATGTCCACAAGGTCTGGCCGGATAAACCCTGACACACTATCTTGTGTGGAAAGCACCAGAACAACAACCGAGTCGTCCATGAACGCGCCCACTGACATTTCAATGAAAACAGATGAAGTTCTTCGGGTCGAGCTGGAGGTCTTTCGCCGCCAGCACCGCGATCTGGACGAAGCGATCGAGGCGCTGCAGGCCACGGGGACTTCGGATCAGTTGACGATCAAGCGGTTAAAAAAACAGAAACTGCGCCTCAAGGACATCATTCGCCTGATCGAAGACCGCCTGACCCCGGATATCATTGCCTAAAATCCCTGTACCGCATTGCCAGATAGGCCGATTTGGCTATAGTGCGCGCTCTTTCGACGGGCAGAGGCGACAAGCGGATGAGCGATGTAAAAGTGGGGATCATCATGGGCAGCCAGTCGGACTGGCCCACGATGAAAGAGGCCGCGGATATTCTGGATGAACTGGGCATTGCGTATGAAAAGCGCATCGTTTCGGCGCACCGCACCCCCGATCGCCTGTGGGACTATGGTAAAACCGCCGTTCAGCGCGGCCTGGATGTAATTATTGCCGGTGCGGGCGGTGCTGCGCACCTTCCGGGGATGATGGCCTCAAAGACGCGCGTACCGGTGATCGGCGTGCCTGTGCAGACCCGTGTGCTGTCCGGCGTCGATTCGCTATACTCCATCGTACAGATGCCCAAAGGCTTTCCGGTGGCGACGATGGCTATCGGCTCTGCCGGTGGGGCCAATGCCGGGTTGATGGCGGCTGGCATCCTCGCCTTGCAGGACGCAGCACTGGCTGATCGGCTGGATGCCTGGCGCGAAGCTTTGTCTGCTTCTATCCCCGAGGAACCCCAAGGATGAGCCGTATCGGCTTTATCGGAACCGGACATATCGCAGCCCCCATTGCGCGTTTTCTTACGGACAAGGGGCATAGCATCGCCGTTACAGAGCGAAACGCCAAAGTCTCAGCTGAGTTGAAGGTTGAACTGGGCGTAACGGTCACAAACCCACAAGCGGTTATCGACGCATCGGATATCGTTTTTCTTTGCCTGCGCCCTCAGATCGCCCCGGAAGTTTTGGACAAGCTGAGTTTTCGCTCGGATCAGCAAATCGTATCGGTGATGGCAGCTGTATCGGTGGACCAGCTTGCATCCCTGTGCGCTCCGGCGACTGACTTCGTTCAAACAATCCCTTTGGGTTTTTTGCGGCAAGGCGGATGCCCGCTTGCGGCGTTTGGCAACGATGCCTTGCTGGCCGAATTGTTTGAACCCGAAAACCCAGTTGTAAAAGTCGAAACCGAGGTAGCGTTGAACGCACATTTTGCGATCTGCGCGATGGTGCCGGGGATTCTGGACGTTATGGCGACAGGTGCCGAGTGGTTGACCGAGCAAACAGGCGACGCGGATGCCTCGGAGTTCTACACAACACAGCTGCTGTCCGGATTTCTGCAGACGATGCAAACCGGGCAAGCCGGGCGTCTCGCCGAGGAACGGGACGCGCTGGCGACGGATGGAACACTCAGCCTGCAGATGACGCAGGCATTGCATGCGGGCAAAGCACATGATGCGCTGCGCTCGGCCCTGCAAGCGATTGGAAAAAGGTTGGAGACTGATTGATGACGGACATGCTTTCTCCGGGCGCGCGGATTGGAATTCTTGGCGGTGGTCAATTGGGCCGGATGTTGTCCGTCGCGGCAGCTCGGTTGGGCTTTGTAACCCACATCTTTGAGCCGGGTGCCAACCCACCCGCCGGTCAGGTGGCGGATCGTGTGACCACTGCAGCCTATGATGACGCAGCAGCGCTGAAGGCCTTTGCCGAGTCCGTCGATGTCATCACCTATGAATTCGAAAATATCCCGACCGAAGCGCTAGACCTGTTGGAAGCACATTGCCCAATTCATCCGGGGCGCGAAGCACTGCGCGTCAGTCAGGACCGCCTGACCGAAAAGACGTTCCTTGCCGGGTTGGGCTTGAAAACAGCGCCGTTCGCCGACATCACCGATCTGGACTGCCTAAAGGCAGCAATTGACCAGATTGGCACGCCAGCCATCCTGAAAACACGTCGTTTCGGCTATGACGGCAAAGGACAGGCGCGGTTGCGCGGCCCTGAGGATGCCGAGGCCGCACTGGCCGATATGGCAGGCGCGCCCGCAATCCTCGAAGGGTTCGTCAATTTCAGCCACGAGGTATCGGTCATCGCCGCCCGCGGTATCGACGGGCAAGTCGCCTGTTTCGACCCAGGTGAAAACGTGCACCGCGATGGCATCCTGCACACCACCACGGTACCCGCCCGCCTCGCCCCGGCGCAGCGAACCGATGCCGTGCTGTTGGCCGCGAATATCCTGAACGCGCTGGATTACGTCGGTGTCATGGGTGTCGAACTGTTCGTGACACCGCAGGGTTTGATCGTGAATGAAGTTGCGCCAAGGGTGCATAACTCGGGCCACTGGACGCAGAACGGCTGCGCGGTGGATCAGTTTGAGCAGCATATTCGCGCCGTAGCCGGTTGGCCGTTGGGCGACGGTCAACGCCATTCAGACGTGGTTATGGAGAACCTGATAGGCGACGATATGGACCGCGTGCCGGAATTGGCGCGGGAACGCGACGTTGCGCTTCATCTCTATGGCAAGGCTGAAGTCAAACCGGGCCGCAAGATGGCGCATTTCAACCGCATCACGCGGTAACTCAGCCCACGAACCGTGCGGCGATATCACCGGACATGAAACTAACCCGCCCGCCAGCCAGCGTAGCAGCGACGTGGTGGGACCGAGCGTCAAGTATCACTAGGTCTGCGCGTTGACCCGGGGCAAGAGTGCCCCGGTCCTGCAACCCAAGAACCCGTGCCGGACCGGACGAGACCAACGCCCAGGCTCCGGCCAGATCCAACAGACCGGATTTGGCCAGCATCAAAGCCGCTCGCCTGGGACTGGGATAATGGTAATCCGAGGCCAGCGCATCACACAGCCCCATGGTGATCAGATCCAGCGCACTAACGTTGCCCTTGTGCGATCCGCCGCGCACCACGTTGGGTGATCCGAGAATAACGTGGTCCCCAGCAGCCCGAGCGGCCTCAGCCGCCTCTAGCGTTTCGGGAAACTCGGCAATCTGAGCACCTCGCTCCCGCCAATCGGCGCGAGTTTCAGCCGTTGCGTCGTCATGGCTGCCCATACGGACACCCTGCTCGGACAATGCCGCACAGAGCGCGTCCAAGGCTGCGGAAACCTCATCGCCTCGGGCATGCATGGACAGCAACATCTCAAAATGTGCTTCAGGATTACGCCCGGCCTTAAGCGCCTGCCCCGTCAGGCGCGGCGGCTTGCGCCCCTCGGCCAGCCTGTCATGTGGCAGGTGATCGTTGAACACCACGTATGGCACACGCCACGCGGCAATACGTTCAGGCAGGCTCGGATATTCCTCGAGCATGTGGGTTTCGAACCGTAGCTGAGGCAGCAAATCGGTGACGACGCGATCTTTGACCGACGCAATAGCATCGAACACTTGGCCAGCGAATTCAGGGCCGCGTACGCCGCCCTCCCAACTTAGAAACTGGGCCAGGACCGCCGTCGTGATCCCGTTGGCGGCCAGTTCGGCCTCGACCGACAGGATGCCCTCGTCCATCTGCTTCATCGCCCCTCGTCGCGGTGCGATGTGACGCTCGAACCCGTCGCCGTGCAGGTCGATGATGCCGGGCATCACCAGATATCCAGACAGGTCGATTGTCCGTCCCGCCCGGTCCCGTTGCACGGCCCCGTCAGAAATGGACAGATCGGCACGAGTCATGCCCTGATCCGGCAACAGAACCTCTGCGCCGGACAAAGTCAGAGAAAGTGCGGTCATTCAGAGCGCTCCGAGTCCGGTTCCGAGCAATCCTGCCCAATGCAGATTTCATCGATGATTTCCATCACCCCATCCAGCCATGTGATCTGCGGATCAAACTGACCGAACTCGATGAAATGCAGCGCTTGCGCCATCACGCGTGGATTGTTCATCATGAACGTGTGAGTCACCGGTAGGACGATATGATCCGCCATCCCTTCGACCTTGGTCGTTTCAACCGAAACTTTCCCGTCATCCGAGCCATCGATCATCGAAGAAAACAGTGGGTTCAACGAATTCTCCCCGGCGATCACACCAAGTTCGAAATCCACGGGGGGCAGTCGTCGTGGGATACCTTCGGGGCCCGTGCCCAGCGCCAGACCGGCCGGGCCATTCAACATCCCGAACACCTCATACGCGCTAAGTTCGTCCACCAGCTGGCTGCCCTGATTGGGCGGGCCGAGCATGACTACGCGACCCAGGTTTTCCGGATGATTGTCCTGCAGCCAATAACGCAACAGAATACCGCCCATCGAATGCGCGACAACATTGACTTTGTCGTCGCTGCATTCCGCAAATGCACCCGGCAGCGTCTGTGCAGCCAGATCGGGAATTGGCAGGTCGGTAGAGGAATACCCCGGGCGCACGACGGTATAATCATGCGTTTTGAACAACTGTTCCATGACGGTAAAAGACGCTTCGGTCCGTGCCAACCCATGCAGCAGGACCACGCATTTTGCCTGCACAATGGCAGGCACAAAGAACAGAAAGAGGGCAAGCAAATAACGCATAGCCGCCAGATAAGGCCTAACGTCCAGCGAATAAACCCCTACCGCGGCGTCCTGCGCAGAACGGCCAGTGCAATTCCGCCCAATACCAGCCCGGCCCCCATGATCAGGCGCAGGCTGGCGGCCTCGCCCAGCAGGAGGACACCGCCAATAATGGCTATAATCGGAACGCTGAGTTGCACGACGGCCGCCGTTGTGGGCGTCAATTCCCGCAGAACCTGATACCACAGCGCATACCCCATCCCTGATGTGACCGCACCGGCCAACGCGGCCAGCAAGTATCCGTTAGCAGTCATGTGCCACGCCCCTCCTGTCGCCAATAAAACCAGCGTTGTCACTGGCAATGCCACGACGAAATTTGCAGCAGTGCCGGATAAGGCATCCGGTTCGGACTTGCCAACCAGCGAATAGATCGCCCAGCCGATCCCGGCAGCAATCATCAGAGCTGCTCCGACCGGGTTGACCTGTATCGATCCGGACGGCCAAAGCACGTAGCCCAACCCCAGCAACGCGATTGCGGCGCCCGCGATCTGCCGACCAGTGGGCAGAGTGCCTTTCACTGATGTCACAGTGAACATCGTCACCTGCACCACCCCGAACAGGATCAGCGCGCCAAGACCCGCGTCCAGCGTCAGATAGGCGACAGAGAATCCGATCATGTACAGGGACAACGACCCTGCCCCGGCAATCCTGCGCCGGTCAAACAGGGGCAAATGGCCAGCCCTCAGAAGAACCAACCCGGCCAGCACCACTGCACCGGCTAAAACCCGCACCACGGCAAAGGCAGCGGGATCGCTGGCGCCACTATCAATCGCTAGCCGATTAAGTATCGAGTTGGACGCAAAGGCGCACATCGTCAGGCACGTGAGTAGGAACAGTTTCATATCAACCGCATAGCCGGTTTCGGCGCGTTTTGCACACTCACATTCCTGCGGGATGGTCCGCAAAACGAAACGGGGCCGCCCGAAGGCGACCCCGTCCCTAGATACTAAGGCTTCCCTCTCGGCAGCTTGGCCTTACAGCCAAGCGCCTGTCGGGACCGTCAGAATTCGCCGAGGCGAATTCGACGTCTTACATCATGCCGCCCATGCCGCCCATGTCGGGCATGCCGCCGCCAGCAGGCGCGCCGTCTTTGGCAGGCTTGTCAGCAACCATTGCTTCGGTGGTGACCAGCAGGCCAGCAACCGATGCTGCATCTTCCAGCGCAGTGCGGACAACTTTGGCCGGATCGATAACGCCGAACGAGAACATGTCGCCATACTCTTCGGTCTGAGCGTTGAAACCAAAGGCCGCTTCCGAAGATTCGCGAACTTTGCCTGCAACAACTGCGCCGTCGACGCCCGCGTTCTCAGCAATCTGGCGCAGCGGCGCTTCGATGGCTTTACGCACGATATTGATGCCTGCGTCCTGATCAGCGTTTGCGCCTTTCAGAGTGTCCAGTGCTTTACCTGCCTGAACCAGCGAAACGCCACCGCCCACAACAACGCCTTCCTGAACGGCTGCGCGCGTTGCGTTCAGAGCATCGTCAACACGATCCTTACGCTCTTTCACTTCAACTTCGGTCATGCCACCTACGCGGATAACAGCAACACCGCCTGCCAGTTTGGCAACGCGCTCTTGCAGCTTCTCACGGTCGTAGTCCGACGAAGTTTCTTCGATCTGAGTGCGGATCTGAGCAACACGTGCTTCGATCTCGGCTTTCTCGCCAGCACCGTCAACGATGGTGGTTTCGTCTTTGGTGATTTCGATTTTCTTGGCGGTGCCCAGCATATCCATGGTGACGGACTCGAGCTTCATGCCCAGATCTTCACTGATGACCTGACCGCCGGTCAGGATTGCGATGTCCTGCAGCATGGCTTTGCGGCGATCGCCGAAGCCAGGTGCTTTGACAGCAGCAATTTTCAGGCCGCCGCGCAGTTTGTTGACAACCAGAGTTGCCAGCGCTTCGCCTTCAACGTCTTCAGCAATGATCAACAGCGGCTTTTGCGACTGGATCACCTGCTCGAGCAGCGGAACCATCGGCTGCAGCGAGGACAGTTTCTTTTCGTGCAGCAGGATCATGCAGTCGTCGAGATCTGCGATCATCTTGTCAGCATTGGTGACGAAGTAAGGCGACAGGTAGCCACGGTCGAACTGCATACCTTCGACAACATCGGTCTCGGTTTCCAGACCTTTGTTTTCTTCGACGGTGATAACGCCTTCGTTGCCAACCTTCTGCATCGCGTCTGCGATTTGCTGACCGATTTCGGCTTCGCCGTTGGCCGAGATGGTGCCAACCTGAGCGACTTCTGCCGAGTCTTTGACTTCACGCGCCATCTCTTTGATGCCTTCAACGACTTTGGCAGTTGCCAGGTCGATGCCGCGCTTCAGGTCCATCGGGTTCAGGCCCGCTGCAACCTGCTTAAGACCTTCGCGAACGATTGCCTGTGCCAGAACGGTTGCGGTGGTGGTGCCGTCGCCGGCTTCGTCATTGGTGCGGCTGGCGACTTCTTTCACCATCTGCGCGCCCATGTTTTCGAACTTGTCTTCCAGTTCGATTTCCTTGGCAACCGATACACCGTCTTTGGTGATGCGCGGTGCGCCGAAGGATTTGTCCAGAACCACGTTGCGGCCTTTGGGGCCCAGGGTCACTTTGACAGCATCGGCCAGGATGTTCACACCTGACAGCATGCGGTTGCGGGCATCGGTGTCGAACTTGACGTCCTTAGCAGCCATGTTGTTTCTCCTTGAGAAAAATGTTGGAAATGAAGATCAGAGAAGCGTGGGCGCTTACTCGATGATCCCCATGATGTCGCTTTCTTTCATCATCAGCAGCTCTTCGCCGCCGACGTTGACCTCGGTGCCCGACCACTTGCCGAACAGGATCTTGTCGCCAGCTTTTACAGCCATTGCGATCAGTTCGCCGCTGTCCTTGCGCGCGCCTTCACCGGTCGAAACGACTTCGCCTTCGCTGGGCTTTTCTTTTGCGCTTTCGGGAATGATCAACCCGCCTGCGGTTTTTTCATCGCTTTCGGTACGACGAACCAGCACGCGGTCATGAAGCGGTTTCAATGCCATCTTTGCAGCTCCTTGGGCTCAAAGTTTATTATCCTCCCCTCGCCGGCTGGCGAGGCGTTAGCACTCAAGGGTAGAGAGTGATAACGACGCATAGCTAGGGGGTCGGAAACCCCGAGTCAACAAGCTGTGATGGATTTTTTAGTTGCGAGGCTCAGCCGGTCTCTTCCCAGCTATAGGCCCAGTGTTTCAACCCTTCGGCTCCTGTGGTCGACAGCGCATAGACCCCCTTATCGACCTTTTCGAACCACCCGTAGTGATTATCCCGCATCAGGCGCGTGGCCTCGGCGACGCCGGTGGATTGGGCAACTTCCGCCCCCTTTGTCGCTCCGCATTCGGCCAGATGGGCTGCACATTTCAGCGCGTCCTGACGATAGGCCGTCACGATCCCGTGCCGGGTGGCCCCTCCTGCATTGGGATCACCTTCAAGCCGGTCAAATTCACGCAAAAGACGAGCCGCTTTTGCTTTGTTTTTTCGCGGTGCATACGGGCCAGGGTCACATTGCACCTCGACCGCACCGTCAGCACGTACGGTGATCAGACCCAGACCAAGCCTGCGGCACAGCGCCAAATTGTCCTTTAACGCACGCCGCGCGGTTCGCCCCTTGGGTTTGCACACACCGATATAGACCTGGTCAGTCACCCTTAACCGCGTGATTGCCTGATGAAACAGCGCCAATGAGAACCGCAGCTTCAGCTCAACAATCACCGGCTCATCGCCATCCCGAACAGCGACGATATCGGCAGCGCCGACTTCGCCTTTGACGGTATAGCCCTGACGCTCGAACAGCGCCTTGATCGGCGGGTATAGATCCTGCTCACGGTCCATTCCGCCATGCTATGCAAATTTGCCGCGAACGCCAGCCATCACCTGCATCTGGCTTGAATACATTGCTGCGTAAAGGCAATGTCGCGGTCACACTGAAGATTCCGAGATGATCCTTATGCGCTTGTTTGCACCTCTGCTGTTCCTATTCCTGCCCGCCGCCGTACAGGCCGCATGCGAAGGGAATGATCTGAGGCCGGGACTTAGCCCCGCGGTAAAGTCCGAACTGCAACAGACAGTGGCCGATATCCCGTTTGCCGAGGGCAATCACTGGATCGCGTCCAAGGGTGACACGATCCTGCACCTTGTTGGTACGTTGCATGCCAATGACGCACGTATGGACGCAGTGGTCGAACGGCTAACGCCGACCCTCGGCGATGCGGACGCGTTTTATTTCGAGGTCACGCGGGAAGAAATGGACGCGTTCGAAAAAGACCTGGCCAAGGACATGAGCCCGGTGATGATCACCTCGGGACCCAGTCTGATTGATCTGATGTCCGAGGAAGACTGGTCCGCCCTGTCGATCGGGCTGTCCGAACGCGGTATCCCCGGCTGGATGGCAGCCAAAATGCGGCCCTGGTTTCTGAGCATGATGCTGGGCGTCCCTCCATGTATGATGCAGGACCCCAGTGCGAACCACGGGATGGACGCCCGTCTGGACCAGTTGGCTGACGAGTTGGGTATCCCCAAACGCTCGCTAGAACAGATTGCCGATCTTATGAGTATGTTCGACAGCCACCCCATCGAAAAGCAGGTTCAGTCCCTTGTGCGGATGGCCGGTGCCATGGGCGGTAGCGAGGATCAACTGGCGACGATGGCCAACGCCTACCTGGAAGAGAAACATGTCGAAATCATCCAGCTCGCCCGTCTTCAGGGATTGGAAGACTCGGGCCTGTCGCCCGAAGTATTCGACGAGGAATGGAATGATTTCGAGCAAAAACTCCTGGTCGAGCGCAACAGCAACTGGATGCAGAAAATTCTGAACATTCAGGACCAAAACGTCGTGATCGCGGTCGGTGCCGGGCATCTTGGGGGCGACTACGGGCTGCTGAACCAATTACAACAGGCCGGGTACACCCTGACCCGCGCCCCGTTCTGACCAACCTCGATTTCAGACCAACCGTCGCAGCGTAAACACTGTCGGGTGACAACCCCGGCGGACCGCCCTATAAGGCGCGCAAAATGATCACCCTCAGGACGCTGACATGACAACGCTCGTATTTGGACATAAATCCCCCGACACCGACTCCACAGGCTCACCTATCCTGTGGTCATGGTACCTGAACGAAATCAAAGGCGAACAGGCCGAGCCAGTTCTGCTGGGCGAACCCAACACCGAAGCGGCATTCCTGCTGCAGCGCTGGGACCTGCCCAAGCCGCGCATCATCGAAGACGTGGCCGAGGGCACGCCGGTTGTCATCGTGGACACCAACAACCCGGCCGAGCTGCCAGCCAGCGTAAACAGCGCGGACATCCGGGCAATCATCGACCACCACAAGCTGGTTGGTGGCCTGGAAACCAAAGGCCCGATCGACATCACCGTGCGCCCGCTGGCTTGCACCGCGACCATCATGATGGACCTGATCGGTGATGACGCCGCTACGATGCCCGACGCCATCAAAGCCGCCGCACTGACCTGCATCCTGTCGGATACGCTGGAATTCCGCTCTCCCACCACCACCGCACATGACCGCGCAGTGGCCGAGAATCTAGCCGCTGATCTGGGTCTGGACGTCGCGACCTATGCCGCGGAAATGTTCGCGGCCAAATCGGATGTCTCGTCCTTCTCGGACGCCGAACTGATCCGCATGGACAGCAAGGAATATGAGGTCGACGGCACCAAGTTCCGCGTTTCGGTTCTGGAAACCACCGCACCGGGCGTTGTACTGGACCGCAAGGCCAGCCTGGCGGGTTCGATGGCTGACGTAGCCAAGGAAGACGGCGTTGATCAGGTTCTGCTGTTCGTGGTCGATATCCTGAACGAAGAGGCCACTCTGTTGGTACCCAACGATCTGGTCAAGGGCGTCGCAGAAAAGAGCTTTGGCGCAAGCGTGGATGGCGATGCCGTGGTCCTGCCCGGTATCATGAGCCGCAAAAAGCAGATCATCCCGAACCTCAAGGTTTGACGCGGACAAACATCCCAACCGAAAGGCGCCCCACCCGGGCGCCTTTTTTCTTTGCTACTAATGTTTTGCGCGAATGGCATCCGTTGGTAGTCTGACATCAATAGCCAGACAGCGAATTGGGTCAGACGACGTTCATGAGTTCCCGCAAGTTCAGCACCACACGCGACATCCTGAGATTTGAAGGCAAGGACAAATCTGCCTATTGGCGACGGTTTGCCATGCTTCTGACCTTATCCGTGGTGATCGCCACGATGGGCATGCTACGCGACTCTGGCGCGGTGGTCATTGCCGCAATGCTTGTTGCGCCATTGATGACCCCGATCCTTGGGGTTGCGGCGGCGATGGTGATGGGATGGCTGGGTCGCGCGTTCAAACTGGCTTTGATTGTCTGCGGTGCCGCGGTAATCAGCGTCTTGCTGGCGTGGCTTCTTGTCTATGTCGCAGACGTCCCGCGCGGCATTCTGATCCCCGATCAGGTTCTCGCCAGAACGGATCCGGGCACCGAGGATCTGATCGTTGCCCTCGCCGCCGGAGTGGCCGCAGCTTACGTTCAAATCAACCGGTCCGAGGCCAGCCTGCTTCCCGGTGCAGCCATCGGCGTGTCCTTGGTGCCACCTCTGTCTGCATCGGGTGTTTTGCTGTATTTCGACGAGCCCGCCGAGGCCTATGAGGCCGGCCTGCTGTTTGCCACCAACCTTGGAGCAATCATTCTGTCGGCCTGCGCGGTTTACATCGTATATGCGGCGCGCGCGGTGGTGTTTAGCAAGGGTCGGCGCAAGCTGAACTTCACCGCAAGCGTGGTGGTGACACTGGCATTCCTGGCCTTCGTTGTCCTTCAACTGGGAAAGTCGACCTACAACCGTTACCTCGAAACCCGGACCGAGGCGCAGTTGGCGCAAACGATCCGGGACTGGGCCGATCCGGTGTCGGTCGAGATCATCCGCGTGGACGTGAATGCCAAACGTAAACACGCCGATATTTGGCTGATCGTGGACCTTCCGATTGAAGCGGCTTACAAAGTATCCTCGATCGCCGGTTTGCTGCCCGAGGCCCTGCGTGACACGCCTTTGGTCGACGTACTTCAGAAAGAACTGGGGCCGGGTTTTCTGGTCGTAGTGCGTTTCCAGAACAGGATCGGCGCACAGATCATATTGGGCACCGAAAACGTCCAACAAGCACCCGATGTCGAAGAAATCGTCGAATGACGCGATCAGACACACCGTGTTCGACCAGCAATTGATATTGCGGGATGGCCAAGAGGTGAAAGCTTTGCCATAGCTGTCACAACTCAGAATTTCAGGTCCCGAGGCTCCCATGACCCAGATCATCCACACGCTTTCCGAGATTTCAGGCCGCTACAAGTCACTGTTCGTTGACCTGTGGGGATGCGTTCACAACGGCATCACTGCCTATCCCGATGCGGTCGCGGCTTTGCAAAACTACCGGGCGCAAGGCGGGATCGTTGTGCTGGTCACCAACTCACCCAAACCGCGTGCTGGCGTGGCTGAGCAGCTTGGGCAGTTCAATGTCCCCGCAGATGCCTATGACACCATTGCCACCAGCGGGGACTCGGCCCGGTCCGCTATGTTCCGTGGGGCGGTTGGTGAAAAAGTCTATTTCATGGGGGAATGGGAACGCGACGCGGGATTCTTTGAGCCGCTGAAAATACTACACCATCCGATCCACATCGAACGTGTCCCGCTGGATGAGGCCGAAGGGATCGTCTGCTGCGGGCCGTTCGACCCAATGGCGGATCCGGCGGTCAATCGCGCCGATTTCCTCTATGCCAAGCAGAAAGGCATGAAGCTGCTCTGCGCCAACCCCGACATCGTTGTCGACCGGGGCGAGATACGCGAATGGTGCGCGGGTGCGTTGGCGAAGCTGTATACCGAGATGGGAGGCGAGAGCCTGTATTTCGGAAAACCCCACCCGCCGATCTATGATCTTGCGCGGCGCAGGCTGCAGGAATTGGGTCATGACATCCCTGATGGCGACATTCTTGTGATCGGCGACGGCCCGCATACGGACATTCTGGGTGGTATGGGCGAAGGGATTGATTCTCTGTTCATCTCGGGTGGTTTGGCCGCAGCGGAAACAAAAACTGAGCATCATCCGCACCATGAATCCCTAAGTGATTATATTGCAAAGGAAAACATTAATCCTACCTACACAATCGGTCGATTGAGGTAGTCAGAAAAGACTTGATTTTCTGCAGTTGCGAAGTAATAAAGTTGCCAAACGGGGGCGACTTGAGTTGTTTTGTTGCCCATTGAACTCGAGTGAGGGCGACATGTTGGATAATCTTCCACGCGGCACGATCTGTATTGAAGACATCGAGATGGGCATGACCCGCCACCTGCGCAAAGTGGTGACGGACGAAGATATCGAGATGTTCGCGCAGGTTTCGACGGACCGGAATCCGGTACACCTGGACGACGACTATGCCCGCGACACGATCTTCGAAGGTCGTATCGCCCACGGCATGTTGACGGCGGGCCTGATCTCAGCCGTGATCGGCGAGCAGCTGCCGGGCCACGGCACCGTGTATATGGGGCAGTCGCTCAAATTTCTGGCTCCAGTGCGCCCCGGAGATATGGTCTATGCCGAGGTCAAAGTGATCGATATTGATTTTGCCAAGCGTCGCGTGAAACTGGATTGTCACTGTGCGGTCGACGGCAAAAAGGTGCTGGTAGGCGAAGCCATGGTTTTGGCCCCTTCGCGCAAGTTCGACTGACGATTCGATACCTTTTTCCTTTTGAAGGGCACTGGGAACGGTGCCCTTTTTTGTTGCGCGGCATTTGTACCAATCAGGTGCTTGAACCCGGTCACCAGTCCCGCTAGGCAAGCTACATGCAGATCATCCGTGATTTCCAGTTTGTCGAGCCAGAAGACCGCGGTGCCAGTGTGGCAATCGGGAACTTTGATGGCGTGCATGTGGGCCATCAGTCGGTGATTGAACTTGCACAAAGCGTGGCCCCGGATGCTCCGCTTGGTGTTCTGACGTTCGAGCCTCACCCTCGCGAGTACTTTGCACCCGATGCCCCACCTTTTCGTCTGATGCGCGGAAACGCACGTGCGCACCGGTTGGAGAAACTGGGTGTACAAAAGCTGTACGAATTGCCGTTCAATGCAGCGCTTGCCGGTCTGACGCCCGAAGGCTTTGCCCGCAATGTCATCTGCGAGGGACTTGGTCTATCGCACGTCGTGGTCGGCGCGGATTTCTGTTTCGGCAAAGGGCGCAGTGGGACCGCCAAAGATATGGCCCGGTTCGGGCAAGAAATGGGGTTTGGCGTCACCATTGCACCGCTGATGGAACGGTCTGACGATGTGGTATCCTCGACTGGTATCCGCACCGCGCTGACCGATGGCCGCCCCCGCGACGCCGCGGCAATGCTAGGCCATTGGCACCGCGTCGAGGGCGAAGTAATCGGCGGTGAACAACGCGGGCGCGAGCTTGGGTTCCCTACCGCGAATATGTCCATCGAAGGGTTGCACCCACCAAAGTTTGGCGTCTATGCGGTGCTGGTCGATGTGCTCGACGGACCTCATCAGGGCAGCTATCACGGCGCATCCTCTGTCGGCGTACGGCCTATGTTCAACGGAGAGGTTCCGAATATCGAGACCTTCCTGTTCGATTTCTCAGGCGATCTGTACGGTTCGACTCTGTCCGTCGGCCTGGTCGAATACCTGCGCCCCGAGATGACGTTTGACGGGCTGGATGCCCTGATCGCGCAGATGGATGCCGATTGTGACAAGGCGCGCATCCTGCTGGCCGCGCTATGACCACCGATCCGATCAATCGCAAAGGCCTTGGCCCGCGGTTCTGGGAACGCAAACCCCTAACCAAGATGAACCAGCGCGAATGGGAAGCCTTGTGCGACGGCTGCGGCAAATGCTGCCTGAACAAGCTTGAGGATGAGGACACCGGCGAGGTCGCCCTGACCTGCGTCGCCTGCCGTCTGCTGGACGATGAGACCTGCCGCTGCACGCAATACGACATCCGCCACCAATTCGTCCCGGAATGCATCGTGATGAAGCCCAACAACATCGACGATCACGCCTATTGGCTGCCCCAAACCTGCGCCTATCGGCTGCTGTGGGAAGGGAAACCACTTTACGAATGGCATCCCCTGATATCAGGTACACCGGACAGCGTGCACGCAGCTGGCATGTCAGTTCAGGGGCGCACGGTATCCGAATTCGAAACCCCCTTGGAAGAGTGGGAAGACTATATCATTGAGGAACCCAGCTGATGTATTTCGCCTCTGACAATTCCGGTCCGGTTCACCCGCGGGTTATGGCCGCATTGAACGAAGCCAATCAGGGCTATCAAATGGCCTATGGCGCGGACACCCTGATGAACGAAGTGCGCGATCGTATTCGCGGAATCTTCGAAGCGCCAGGGGCCGCAGTTTATCTGGTAGCCACCGGGACAGCCGCGAATTCGCTGGCTCTGGCGACACTCTCAAACCCATGGGAAACCGTGTTCTGTTCACCCGTCGCGCATATCCACGAGGATGAATGCAACGCGCCCGAGTTCTATAGCGGCGCAAAGCTGACACTGGTGCCGGGCGGCGACAAGATGGAGCCCGCAGCGCTGCGTCGCTCGATTTTGGCCGAAGAAACACGTGGCGTGCACGGTCCCCAGCGTGGGCCCGTGTCGATCACTCAGGTGACAGAGCGTGGCTCGGTATACTCACTGGCCGAATTGCAGGCGCTTTGCAGTATCGCCAAGGAATACGACCTGCCAGTTCATCTGGATGGTGCCCGGTTCACCAACGCGTTGGTCGCGCTCAATTGCTCGCCTGCTGAGATGACGTGGAAAGCGGGCGTCGATGCGGTCAGCTTTGGCGGCACCAAGAACGGGTTGATGGGTGTCGAAGCGGTAGTTTTCTTTGACGAATCCAGGGCCTGGGAATTCGAACTGCGGCGCAAGCGTGGTGCGCATCTGTTCTCCAAGCATCGTTACTTGTCCGCCCAGATGGCCGCATATCTGAACGATGATCTGTGGCTGCAGATGGCGCGACAAGCCAACGCCAACTGCGCGCATCTGGCCGACGGTCTACGCGGCAAAGGCGCAACCTTTCTACATGAGCCGCAAGCCAATATGATCTTTGCGCAGTTTTCGCGCGCGCGTCACAAGCAGTTGCACAAAGCGGGTGCGGTCTATCATCTGTGGGGCGCAGAACTGGACGGTGCGGATGACGACGAGATCCTGGCCTGTCGACTGGTCTGCGACTGGTCGATCAACTCGGACGAAATCGACCGGTTCATCGGCTTGTTGTGATTTCAGGGATTAGGGGCGTCATCCTGTCCACAACATGGTTCAGGATAGACCACCCCAAAACTTTCGAATGACGGCAGCCGTCTGATCCGGGTGAGTGATTGGGACCATGTGGTCAGCACCCGAAACAACGCCCGTTCCGGCATTGGGAAGCCGCCGGGCAAGACCTTCTCCGATCGCGGGCATAACGGGGTGCGTCTCAGACCCGCTCAGGATCAGAACCGGCATAGATGCGCGGTCGAGAACGCCAGGGTTCAGCATCCCCTTCTGATCAAGGAACAAAGCGTCATCAACGGCGGGCACAACGTGAATACCACGGATCATTCCCGCGCGTGTCCGCTCTGGCAATTCGGGCCATCGTGGGCCGTCCTGTGCGCCCCACATCCGGTTGAACAAACGGGCGGCCTGCTCAAAATTTCCGGCCGCGAGCGCATCAGAGACAGGTTTCGCCTCTTCATCATGTTGCCGCACCAAATCGGGCGTGTCCTGAATCGCAACCGCAAAGAACACAGGCTCGATCAGGACCGCACTGCGGACCAGGTCCGGAAATTCGACAGCCAACCGAAGGGCAAGCATTCCACCGAAGGAATGCCCAATCACGTCCATCGGTTCGGTCAGATGCGCGGCCGACAGTTGGATCACTTGGTCAAAGAAATCCCCTCTCCCGTCCCAATCGGAACTGCGGCCATGGGACGGCATGTCGGGGGCCGTAAATGTCGCCTCGCCCTCTAGAGCCGTCGCCAGCCCCGACCACGCCCCGGAATGCGCGATTGTGCAGTGCAGGGCGAGCACCTCGCGCGCGCCCTGCCCCAACGTTCTGACAAAAGTGTTGTCTGCCAGGGGGGTGTCCCTCACCCCTTCAGTTCCGACAAATGACGATCCAGATCATCCAGCCGGTCCTGCCCCCAGAACCGCTGATCATCTTCGGTAATATAAAACGGCGCGCCAAATACACCGCGGTCCACGGCCTCTTCTAGATTGGCGGCATAAGTTTCCGCGCCCACCAGAAGGCCGCTGTCCGCCAGCCCTGGATCAAAACCGGCCTGCGTTAGGCAATCGCGGATCACATCATCCTGCGCGATGTCTTTCTCCTCGGCCCAACAGGCCCGCACGAAGGAATGCGCAAGTTTGCCAACATCCCCTGACCCGTCCTTGATCGCAGCGATGATCGCATAGGATGACGGCGCCGCATTGGTCGGCCAATGCGCGGGCTGTAGATTGAATTCCATACCAAGTTGCTTGGACTGTCGCTGTAGTTCCTGCGTCCGATATTCGATGCGAGAGATGTGGCGGTCTTTGGGAGGAGTGCCCCCCGTACGCCCAAACAGAGCGACAATATCCAGCGGTTTGTAGTTGATCGTCGCGCCATGTTTCGCCGCCACCTCTTCCAACCGCATACCTGCAAGGTAGGTATAGGGCGAGAGTGTCGCAAAATAGTAGTCAATCTGGGTCATCTGCACTTTCTCCGCTGCGTTATCTTTGCTGGACGTTAGACCCGTGCTAAGCGGTGTCAACATCACGAATCTGTCACATTGCCATTGCTGCCCGGGGACCTCAGCCGATGCCGACACTCAACGAACCCAAGCTTATCGCTGGGAACGCCAACCTTCCTCTTGCCGAATCCATCTCGCGACGCATGAGCCTGTATCGCGGCGTCGATCAGAATCTTGTCGATGCGCGGGTCGAGCGCTTCAATGACGGCGAGATTTTCGTCGAAGTTTTCGAAAACGTGCGCGGCGAGGATATGTTCATTGTCCAACCGACGTCGAATCCGGCGAATGACAACCTGATGGAGCTGCTGATCATCGCTGACGCGCTGCGTCGGTCTTCCGCACAGCGTATCACCGCCGTGATCCCTTATTTTGGTTACGCCCGTCAGGACCGCCGCACCAAGGCGCGGACGCCAATCAGCGCCAAGTTGGTGGCCAACATGCTGACCGGTGCAGGGATCGAGCGGATCCTGACCATGGACCTGCACGCAGCACAGATTCAGGGGTTCTTCGACATGCCTGTCGACAACCTTTATGCGTCGCCGATTTTTGCGCTGGATGTGAAACACCAGTTCCAGGACAATCTGGACGAGCTTATGGTCGTATCACCTGACGTTGGCGGCGTTGCCCGCGCGCGGGAATTGGCCAAGCGCATCAACGCCCCCCTGTCGATCGTGGACAAGCGCCGCGAAAAGGCGGGCGAAGTGGCCGAG
Organism: Ruegeria sp. CDSA246; assembly: GCF_059611225.1. Lineage (NCBI taxonomy): Bacteria > Pseudomonadati > Pseudomonadota > Alphaproteobacteria > Rhodobacterales > Roseobacteraceae > Ruegeria > Ruegeria sp. CDSA246. The sequence continues at coordinate 117,548 of NZ_JBXWPD010000012.1, forward strand.
ATGACAGTGATTGGTGACGTCAAAGACAAGATCTGCCTGATCGTCGACGACATGTGCGACACCGCCGGTACGCTATGCAAGGCCGCTCAGGTCCTGCTGGATAACGGCGCGAAAGAGGTTCATTCGTACATCACCCACGGTGTCATGAGCGGCCCGGCGGTCGAACGTGTGACGAATTCGGTGATGAAATCTCTGGTGCTGACCGACACGATCCAGCCTACCAAAGAGATCACCAACGCCAAGAACATCCGCATCGTGCCGACCGCGCCTATTTTCACTCAGGCGATCCTGAACATCTGGAACGGAACAAGCGTGTCTTCATTGTTCGAGGACAAGACACTGACACCGATCTACGAGTCGATGTATCACATGGACTGACCGAGTTGGGCGGCGTTAAAGCCGCCCTTTTTTTGTCAACACAACAAGGCAGGACGTACCCGTGACAGCCTCAAAACGCATTGTTCTTTCCAGCGACCACGCGGCCATCGAGTTGCGCCAGGCGGTTGCCGACCACATCGCAGCGCAAGGGTGGGAGGTCGTCGATATCGGTCCCAAGACTCCTGAAAGCACACACTACCCTATCCACGGAAAAGCGGCGGCTCAGGCTGTTGCTGCTGGTGATTGCCACCTTGGGATCGTCCTATGTGGTACTGGTCAGGGGATCATGATGGCGGCCAACAAGGTTCCGGGCATTCGCTGTGGCGTATGTTCTGACGCCTTCTCGGCCCGCATGATCCGCGCGCACAACAACGCCAACATGCTGTCGATCGGCGCGCGTGTCGTGGGCGAAGGTCAGGCCCTTGATATCGTGGATGCGTTTCTGGAGGCCAAGTTCGAAGGCGGGCGTCACGCAACCCGTGTGGACATGATCGAAGAAAACGATTGATAGGGTTCAAGTCCATAGACCTTTCGAAGCGAAACTAAGTGCAAAAAAACGCTTGTTCACGGCACTGATGAAAACACATTACGCCCACCACCTTAGGGATCGGGCAGGTGGTTGAGGGGACCCGCCTGTCCTCGTCACACCCCCATTTTCGATGTATTTCAACGCTTGCTCCCGCTGGAAAACCTTTCACAAGAGAGGCCACCCGACCAATTGTCACCACATTCTCGCGGCAAGTTGCAGTTTATTGCGAAACCAAAAGAAATCACCTTATGTCAAACGCCAATTTTCACGATCGCATACAACGCATCAACGCCAAATCCCAACAACCTCGGGCAACGTTGTATGGCGGGTCACAAACCGCCCCGTCACAGTTAAAAAAGAAACCGAACCTAGCTGTTGTGTTTGCCGGTTCTCTCTTAATGTGCATGGGACTATATATTATCAAGGACCTAAACGAAGAATACGAAGTGCTTCGCGATAGCAATGGCCTAGGGTTCATAACTGCGTTTGCTCTGAGTGGCTTGGTTTTTCTTCTAGCGGGTTGCTTCATCCTCTTTCGCGCTTTTTTGAGCAAACGAAGTTCCCGCAATGGCACTGCGCTTCAAAGTTCAGAGAACGGTGAACCCCAAATCCTAAGAGCATCAGGCAAGGCGCAAACACTAAGCTCGGTTTTCGGCCTCATACTCGGTGTTGGTGCATGCGTTTGCTTTTTATCAGGGGTGATGGCTACAAGAGTTGCAACTGAGACCGCGTTTGAGGTCTTTCAGAGTACTTTAGTGGTTTCGATTTCTTTGCTTGTTTCTTCGATACTCATCGGACTCGTTGGCGTATTTCTGCGTGGATATGCGCTTGGCCGAGTTCCGGTGTATTTTGCAATCGGCGCATTGGCGACCTTTTCGATAGTCCTTTTTACAGGATTGCCCGAGCAGTTAATGGAGTACTTCTATTCCGCTTTGCAGTAACTACGAGCGAATGGAAACAGAGGTGGTGCCAAATGATTGACCCTCAGTATTAAGAGATATTCCAATCGTCGTCATGGGCCACCTCTCCGATTGCGGTCCATGTGACCCGTATCCGGGCGATCCGTGTATCGGACCATGTGCGGAAAACGGCGCTAAAGCCCTCTGGTGTGATGTCTTCAGCCGTGACTTCGGCGCGCAGAGCGGAAGATGTATCCACATCCCACAAAGAGACACCGATCTGAACCACCGGATTGGATCGGAACGGTTGGTTGAAAACAACACTCGACCGCCTCTGGCGCGGTCCTTCGCCCGTCCACATTTCGCCACCATCGGCGAATTCGGAAAAAATAACTGCCTCGCCTTGGTCAATACCAATTGGATGGGTTCGAAACGTCTTCATTGATTTGTCTTTATCTATGTAATTCCGGACCTTAACCCGTCGCATTGATGAAATCACGATAAAAAAACGGCCCCGTGTTTACGGGGCCGTTTCTAACTGTCGGAATGCGATGAGCCTTATAGGCTCATATGCGTTCCAAGGGCTTCCATGTCGGCCAGCAGTTTGGCAGCGTCATCGACAATTGTCTGATCATCGCCTGCCTTGGCTGCTTCGTGCGAAGCACGCGCCTCGGCGACCAGATCGTCCAGATGCGACCGTGTCACTTCGGCGACCGGAATGGCTTTTTCGGCCAGAACCGACAGGCCATCGCCATTGATCTGAGCAAACCCGCCGGTGACCAGGTATTCACTGGACCCTTCGGGTGCCTCGACCTTCAGGATGCCCGGGCGCAGCGTCGTGATGGTGGGGGCATGATCAGGCATTGCCGTCATGTCCCCGTCCGCGCCGGGAAGCTGGACCGCGGTCGCGCTGAGCGAAGCAAGGCTCCGCTCGGGGCTGACGAGGTCAAATTGCATCGTGTTTGCCATCAGGTGTGCTCCTTAGGCGGCTTCTGCGGCCATCTTCTCCGCTTTGGCGATCACGTCGTCGATGCCGCCAACCATCAGGAAGGCTGCCTCGGGCAGGTGATCGTATTCGCCAGCCACAACGGCCTTGAACGACGCGATGGTGACATCCAGAGGAACCTGAACGCCAGGCGAGCCGGTGAAGACCTGTGCCACGTCGAACGGCTGCGACATGAAGCGTTCGATCTTACGGGCACGGGCCACGGTCAGTTTGTCCTCTTCCGACAGTTCGTCCATGCCGAGAATGGCGATGATGTCCTGCAGCGACTTGTAACGCTGGAGGATCTGCTGAACGTCAGTCGCAACCTTGTAGTGCTCTTCACCAACGATGGCCGGGTCGAGCAGACGCGAAGTCGAGTCGAGCGGGTCAACCGCCGGGTAGATACCCTTTTCCGAGATCGCACGGTTAAGAACGGTGGTCGCGTCCAAGTGAGCAAACGAAGTTGCCGGTGCAGGGTCGGTAAGGTCATCCGCAGGCACGTAGATCGCCTGAACGGATGTGATCGAACCCGACTTGGTCGAGGTGATGCGTTCCTGCAGGGCGCCCATGTCGGTGGCCAGTGTCGGCTGGTAGCCCACCGCCGAAGGAATACGACCCAGCAGAGCCGAAACCTCGGAACCCGCCTGCGTGAAGCGGAAGATGTTGTCGACGAAGAACAGAACGTCGGTACCGGACTGGTCGCGGAACTGCTCGGCCAGGGTCAGGCCGGTCAGAGCAACACGCGCACGTGCTCCCGGAGGTTCGTTCATCTGGCCGTAAACCAGGGCAACCTGCGATTCCGACAGGTTGTCAGGCTTGATGACGTTCGATTCGATCATCTCGTGGTACAGGTCGTTTCCTTCACGGGTCCGTTCACCAACACCCGCGAACACCGAGAAGCCCGAGTGCACTTTTGCGATGTTGTTGATCAGTTCCATGATCAAAACGGTTTTACCAACGCCGGCACCGCCGAACAGGCCGATCTTACCGCCTTTGGCGTAAGGGGCCAAAAGGTCAACAACCTTGATGCCTGTGACCAGAACTTCCGACTCGGTCGACTGTTCTGCGAAGGTCGGCGCAGGCTGGTGAATTGCGCGGGATTCGGTTGCCTCAACCGGGCCCTTTTCGTCGATGGGGTCGCCAACAACGTTCAGGATGCGGCCCAGAGTGGCGTTACCAACGGGAACCGAGATCGGTGCGCCCATGTCGGTTACAGCCTCGCCGCGGACCAGACCTTCGGTTGCGTCCATCGCGATGGTGCGGACAGTGTTTTCACCCAAGTGCTGAGCAACTTCCAACACGAGGCGCTTGCCGTTGTTGGTGGTTTCCAGCGCGTTCAGAATTTCAGGCAGCTGATCTTCGAAGTGCACGTCGACGACGGCCCCGATGATCTGTGTGACTTTGCCTTTTGCATTCGCCATGTTTCGTCTCCGGTTTGTCTCTACAGCGCTTCGGCGCCGGAAATAATTTCAATCAGCTCGTTGGTGATCACGGCCTGACGCGAACGGTTGAACTGGATCGTCAGCTTGTCGATCATCTCACCCGCGTTGCGTGTTGCGTTGTCCATCGCGGACATACGTGCACCCTGTTCCGAGGCTCCGTTTTCGAGCAGAGCCGAGAAGATTGCAGTCGCAACCCCCTTGGGCAGCAGGTCGGCCAGAATAGCCTCTTCGCTGGGCTCGTAGTCGAACACGGCACCACTGTCGTCGCCCTCGGTGTCCTCGAACGAGGCAGGGATAACCTGTTGTGCCGTCGGGATCTGGGTCACAACGTTGACGAACTTCGAATAGAAGATCGTGGCAACGTCGAACTGACCCCCGTCGAAGCGGGACAGAACATCCTTCGCGATGTCTTGCGCGTTGGTGTAACCCAGACGCTTGACCTCGCTCAGGTCGATATGTCCAACGAACAGATCGCCAAGATCACGCTTGAGCGCGTCGCGGCCCTTCTTGCCGACAGTCAAAACCTTGACCGTCTTGCCTTTCAGGCGCAGCTCTTCCGCTTTGACACGGGCCAGCTTGGCGATGCTCGAGTTGAAGCCGCCACACAGGCCGCGTTCAGCTGTCATGACAACCAGCAGATGGACATCATCACTGCCCGTACCACGGAGCAGCTTGGGGGCGCTGTCGCTGCCCCCGACCGATGCCGCCAGCCCCGCCATCACGGCATTGAACCGTTCGGCATAGGGACGAGAGGCTTCGGCAGATTCCTGGGCGCGGCGCAGTTTTGCAGCCGCGACCATCTGCATGGCCTTGGTGATCTTGCGGGTCGATTTGACCGACTCGATCCTGTTTTTAAGATCCTTAAGATTTGGCATGTGCCCGCCTCTCCCTTAAGCGAAGGTTGCGGCGTATTCGTCCAGCGCAGCCTTGATCTTGTCGGAAGCGTCGCCCTTGATCTTGGGATCTTCGTCGGTGATCCACTGAAGCAGGTCGGCGTGCTTGCCGCGCAGGTGCGCCAGCAGGCCAGCTTCGTAACGGCCAACATCGGACACGTCGATCTTGTCGAGGTAACCGTTGGTGCCGGCGAAGATGACGCAGACGATTTCAGCGTTGGTCAGTGGCGAGTATTGCGGCTGTTTCATCAGCTCGGTCAGACGCGCACCACGGTTCAGCAACTGCTGGGTCGCGGCGTCAAGGTCGGAACCAAACTGCGCAAACGCAGCCATTTCGCGGTACTGAGCCAGTTCCAGCTTAACCGGACCGGCAACCGACTTCATCGAGTTGGTCTGAGCCGAAGAGCCCACACGCGAAACCGACAGACCGGTGTTCACAGCAGGACGGATGCCCTGATAGAACAGTTCGGTTTCCAGGAAGATCTGGCCGTCGGTGATCGAGATCACGTTGGTCGGAATAAACGCCGAAACGTCACCACCTTGCGTTTCGATAACCGGCAGAGCGGTCAGCGAGCCAGCACCAAAGTCTTCGTTCAGCTTCGCCGAACGCTCCAGTAGGCGGGAGTGGAGATAGAAAACGTCGCCAGGATAGGCTTCACGTCCGGGCGGACGACGCAGCAGCAGCGACATCTGACGATAAGACACAGCCTGTTTCGACAGGTCATCATAGATGATCAGAGCGTGGCGGCCATTGTCGCGGAAGAACTCGGCCATTGCGGTTGCGGCATAGGGTGCCAGGAACTGCATCGGCGCCGGGTCGGACGCGGTTGCGGCCACAACGATCGAGTAGTCAATCGCGCCGGACTCTTCCAGTTTCTTAACCAGCTGCGCAACGGTCGAACGCTTTTGGCCGATCGCGACGTAAACGCAGTACAGCTTCTTCGACTCGTCGTCGCCTGCCGCATCGTTGTAGGTTTTCTGGTTCAGGATCGCGTCCAGAGCAACGGCAGTTTTACCGGTCTGACGGTCACCAATGATCAGTTCCCGCTGGCCACGGCCAATCGGGATCATGGCGTCAACCGACTTCAGGCCGGTTGCCATCGGCTCGTGAACCGATTTACGCGGGATGATGCCCGGTGCTTTGACGTCAGCAACGCCACGCTCGGTGGATTCGATGGGGCCTTTGCCGTCCAGCGGGTTACCCAGGCCGTCAACAACACGACCCAGCAGACCGTTACCAATCGGAACGTCCACGATCGAGTTGGTGCGCTTGACGATGTCACCTTCTTTGATGTCACGGTCGGAACCGAAGATAACGACACCAACGTTGTCGCTTTCCAGGTTCAGCGCCATGCCCATGATGCCGCCGGGGAATTCGACCATCTCACCCGCTTGCACATTGTCCAGACCGTATACGCGGGCAATCCCGTCACCGACGCTCAGCACGCGACCGATTTCGGCCACTTCGGCTTCCTGACCAAAATTCTTGATCTGGTCCTTCAGGATTGCAGAAATCTCTGCAGCTTGGATTCCCATTTATCCGACCTCTTTCATTGCATTCTGTAGGGAGTTGAGCTTCGAACGGATCGAGCTATCGATCATCTTCGAGCCCACTTTAACGACAAGACCGCCAATGAGGCTTTCATCAACGGTCGCATTTATTGTCACGGTCTTGCCCACACGCTCGGACAGCGTCTTGGACAGTTTTTCCAGTTGTGTCTTGGTCAGCGCCTTGGCCGACGCGACATCGGCGGTCACTTCGCCACGTTCGTCCGCCAGCATGTCGCGCAGAACCTGCACCAACTCGGGAACGACGAACAGACGGCGCTTCTGTGCCATCAGAGCCAGCGTGTTACGCATGATGGCGTGCAGACCCATTTTGTCAGCGATTGCGATAATGGCGCCTTCTTGTTCGGCGCGAGACACCAGAGGCGATGCGATCAGGTCGCGCAGCTCGGCGCTTTCGCCCAATGCTGCTGCCAGATCGTTGATTCCGGTTTCCAGACCTGCGAGGTCATTATTCTCTTTGGCGATCTCAAAGATCGCGGTGGCATAGCGCTTGGCGATGCCTGTGGAAATCGAAGCTGGTTCGGACACGTCCACCCTTCCGATATTTTGGGCCCCGAATTCGCGTTGCGGCAGCTACCCCGGGGGCGTGAAGAAACCCCGGCCAGACGGTCGGGGATCAAAATCACCGGGGATGTAGCAGAGCCGAACCCAGCTAGCAATATATTATCACGGCAACAGGTTTATCCACAAAATGTTCAATTTCAATAACTTAAGAAGGGTGCGACCCTTTTATCCGGCTTACGCGAGCGAAAAATGTTACGAAAGTGTCGGTTTTTGCGATTCCTGTGTCCTTTTTCCCTCAATATTTACGAATTGAAGAGGGAATATGACCCAGCTGCTCAGGCTGGTTTCAGAAGGCCATCAAGCGCCTTTATCGGACGACGTTCGGCATCCTTTGCAACACTGCCACTGGGCGGTCGGATGTGTTTTGTCACCTCAACCATCAGCACTCCGCCAGCCATGACTGTTGGCAGCCTTTGGCCAGTCTTTTCGATCAGGCTCGCCGACTTTAGCCAGAAACGGCGGAATGACGGCGGCAGATATAGAGCCGAGCAATGGCTTTCCGGGATGAAGTGATGCGCCTTGAGCTGACTTTCCAGCTGCGAAGCTGTGTACGGCCGACCAAAGCCAAACGGGGTCTTGTCCGTCCGCGACCACAAACCCGCCCGGTTTGGCACAACAAAGAATGCGCGCCCCCCTGGCCCCAGCACACGCCAGCACTCGCTCAGCAATTGGCTGGGCCGCTGCGAGGTTTCAAGCCCGTGCATCACAATCAGCTTGTCGACATGACCCGTTTCAATGGGCCACAGGGTTTCTTCGGTCAGAACCGACACATTGGGCATTCCGGCGGGCCAGGGCATGACGCCTTGCGGGCCTGGCATCAAACCGATAACGCGGCGGGCGTCCGCAAGATAAGGGCGCAGCAATGGGACCGCGAAGCCGAATCCTGCAACCGTTTGCCCCTTGGCCTCGGGCCATTGCTCGATCAATCGCCCACGGATCGCCGCTTGCGCGGCACGACCCAGAGTGCTGCGATAGTAGAAGTTCCTCAAATCCTGCACATCAAGATGCATTGCAGACACCCGGTCAATCGGCTTAGCTGGGCGCAGTCTAGCAACGAAAGGGCAAAAGGCCATGCCTCTTGAGGTCGTTACCATCCCATGTCTCAGCGACAATTACGCATTTCTGGCGCATGACGCCGCAAGCGGCAATACCGCACTGGTCGACGCGCCCGAAGCCGGACCCATTCTGGCCGAGTTGGACAAGCGCGGCTGGACATTATCCCATGTTCTTCTAACCCATCACCATTGGGACCATGTGGATGGCCTGTCTGCCATTTTGGAAAAACACCCGGCCAAAGTTGTTGGCGCGGCCGCCGATGCGCACCGCCTGCCCCCGCTGGATCAGCAGGTCAGCGACGGCAATATGTTTGAATTCGGAGGCGAGCAGATTCGGGTGCTGGATGTGTCCGGCCATACTGTTGGCCATGTCGCCTTTTACATGCCGGACAGCGCAGTTGTTTTCACCGCAGACAGCCTCATGGCTTTGGGATGTGGACGCTTGTTTGAAGGCACGGCGCCACAGATGTGGGCTTCTCTCAGCAAATTGGCCGCCCTTCCCGATGAGACAATCGTATGCTCGGGCCACGAATACACGCAATCAAACGCAAAATTCGCTTTGACCGTCGATCCCACCAATGCCGCACTGCAAAAACGCGCCGATGATATCAACCGCGCTCGCGCTGCCGGAGAACCCACAGTCCCTTCGACGATGGCGCTGGAAAAGGCCACAAACCCGTTCTTGCGGGCCGCTGACCCGGCGATTCAGGCGCATTTGGGAATGCAAAATTCGGACCCCGCAGAAGTTTTTGCTGAAATTCGGACTAGAAAAGACAGCTTCTAGTACCCAAATTGCCTTCCTCACGGCCACGGTCACGTGAAATGTGACTGTCAAGAGCAAGAAAACCCTTGAAGCCGGGCCACGATCAACCAAACTCTAATAGTATGAGGACATGGTTGGGATGGGGTTCCGGCCGAAGCCTGCCCCTTTCGACCCAAGACAGAGGAGCACCCGCGTGCCTTCATTCTCGAGCACATTAGAACAAGCCATCCACGCGGCCTTGGCAGCTGCGAATGAACGGCGTCACGAATTTGCCACGCTAGAGCATCTGCTTCTGGCGTTACTGGAAGAACCTGACGCCATCCGCGTCATGAAAGCCTGCAGCGTCGATCTGGAAGAACTGCGCAGCACTCTGGTTGAATTCATTGACGAAGACCTGTCCAATCTGGTCACGGATATCGACGGTTCTGAGGCCGTGCCAACGGCCGCTTTCCAACGCGTCATACAACGCGCGGCGATCCACGTCCAAAGCTCGGGCCGAACCGAAGTGACCGGTGCAAACGTTCTGGTCGCCATCTTCGCCGAACGTGAAAGCAATGCGGCCTATTTCCTGCAAGAGCAGGACATGACGCGCTATGACGCGGTTAACTTCATCGCGCATGGCGTGGCCAAAGACCCTGCCTACGGCGAAAACCGCTCAGTTTCGGGTGCGGACCAAGTCGAGGAAGAGGCTCAACCTGGCGTCACCGAAGGCGAACAAAAGGAAAGCGCGCTTGGGAAGTACTGCATTGACCTGAACGCTAAATCGCGCGCAGGCGATGTCGACCCGCTGATCGGCCGTGCTGATGAGGTTGAGCGTTGTATTCAGGTCCTGTGCCGCCGCCGCAAGAACAACCCGCTGCTGGTAGGTGATCCCGGCGTGGGCAAGACCGCCATCGCTGAAGGCCTGGCACGCAAGATTGTTGGCGGCGAAGCGCCAGATGTGTTGTCTGAGACCACAATTTATTCTCTCGACATGGGTGCTCTGCTGGCAGGTACCCGCTATCGCGGAGACTTCGAGGAACGCCTGAAGGCGGTTGTGACCGAGTTGGAAGACCACCCGGACGCGGTGCTGTTCATTGACGAGATCCACACCGTGATCGGTGCCGGTGCCACCTCGGGTGGCGCGATGGATGCGTCGAACCTGCTGAAACCTGCCCTGCAGGGCGGCAAATTGCGCACCATGGGCTCGACCACATACAAGGAATTCCGTCAGCATTTTGAAAAAGACCGCGCGCTGAGCCGCCGGTTCCAGAAGATCGACGTGAGCGAGCCTTCGGTCGAAGATAGCGTGAAAATTCTGCGCGGTCTGAAACCCTATTTCGAAGAGCATCATGAGATCAAATATACCGCCGATGCGATCAAGACCGCGGTGGAACTGTCGGCCCGCTACATCAACGACCGCAAACTGCCCGACAAGGCCATCGATGTAATCGATGAGGCCGGTGCGGCGCAGCATCTGGTGGCCGAAAGCAAACGGCGCAAAACCATCGGGGTCAAGGAAATCGAGGCGGTCGTCGCCAAGATCGCCCGCATTCCGCCCAAGAACGTCACCAAAGACGATGCCGAGGTGCTGAAAGATCTCGAGGCTTCGCTGAAACGTGTGGTGTTTGGCCAGGATCTGGCAATCGAAGCGCTTTCCAGTGCGATCAAGCTGGCACGTGCCGGTCTGCGTGAGCCAGAAAAGCCTATCGGCAACTACCTGTTTGCTGGTCCTACCGGCGTGGGTAAAACCGAAGTCGCGAAACAACTGGCAGATACGCTGGGCGTGGAACTGCTTCGGTTCGACATGTCGGAATATATGGAGAAACACGCCGTCAGCCGTCTGATCGGTGCGCCTCCGGGCTATGTAGGCTTTGATCAGGGTGGTCTGCTGACCGACGGCGTCGACCAGCATCCGCATTGCGTGCTGCTGCTGGATGAGATCGAAAAGGCCCATCCGGACGTGTTCAACATCCTGTTGCAGGTGATGGACCACGGTGAGTTGACCGATCACAACGGACGTACGGTGAACTTCCGCAACGTTGTGCTGATCATGACCTCGAACGCGGGTGCGCAGGAACAGGCCAAGGCTGCCATCGGCTTTGCCCGTGACCGTCGCGAGGGTGAGGATACGGCCGCAATCGAACGTATGTTCACGCCGGAATTCCGCAACCGACTGGACGCCGTGATCTCATTCGCGCCACTGCCGAAAGAGGTCATCCTGCAGGTGGTCGAGAAGTTCGTGCTGCAGCTCGAAGCGCAATTGCTGGATCGCAATGTGACCATCGATCTGACCCCCAAAGCTGCCGCGTGGCTGGCGGACAAAGGGTATGATGACAAGATGGGTGCTCGTCCTCTGGGTCGTGTCATTCAGGAACACATCAAAAAACCACTGGCCGAGGAGTTGCTGTTCGGAAAGCTGGCCAAGGGTGGTGTGGTCCGCGTGTCTGTCAAAAAGGGCGATTTGAACCTGGAAATTCTTGGCCCCGATCAACCGCGTATTCCGGGCGACAAACCTCCGCTTTTGACCGCAGACTAAGACCCAATTTACTCAATGAAATTGATCGCCCGGTTGCCCAGCAACCGGGCGATTTCGCTTCCGTCACAATCGAATGCGACGGAATAACCAACCCCGCGCGTTTCAATGTCACAGTTGAATCGCAAAAAGGGGATTTTGATGACCAAAACCGTCGCCGTTTGGAGCATTGCTTTCACTCTCTCCGCCGTTGCCGCCATTGCAACCGCCCAGCATCGATTTCGGTATCATGATGAGACGGAAACACGACCGTTGCGCTTGCAGGCCGCAACGGTTGATCCGGGGCACAGCCACTCCGAAATCTCTGAGACCCGCAAAAGTATACGCGTCTCGGCAAACGGGATCCCCGATCACCTTGTCGGGCGCTTTCCGAACCAAGGCAACCCGCACAGCATTTCCGAGCAACGTGTCAATGTGAAAGTACCGACGAACCCGAAATCCAATCGATCCACCACCCCGCTTGAAATGGGTTGGAATTTTGGTGTGTCTCTGAACGGCGTCGTGTTCGACCCGCTGGCCGCTGAGTTCTGGCAGGGCAATCCCCGCTCAGGCTGGTCATACAATGCGCTTGGGGGCGCGGTTACTTTGGGGTTCGACGAAAACTATGCGCACGTTCAACCCAATGGAAAATACCATTATCACGGCATTCCCACCGGTTTTGTTGAGCTGCTGAACTATTCACCCAACCGACATTCACCGCTGATCGGATATGCGGCAGACGGCTTCCCAATCTATGCGATGACCGGCGTTGTGGATGGGAAAGTGACACAAATTAAGTCGTCCTACCGTCTGAAGAACGGCAACCGCCCCGGAGGAAACGCGCCCGACGGAAAACATGATGGCACGTTCAATGAGGACTACGCCTATGTAGCAGGCGCCGGAAATCTGGATGAATGTAACGGAGCCTTTACGGTTTCGCCTGAATATCCATCTGGAACGTATGCCTATTTCCTGACTGAAAGTTACCCGGTCATCCCGCGCTGCTTTGCGGGCAAGCCCGATAGCAGCTTTCGGTTCGGTCGTCGCTAACCCGGGTTTCTTAACGAGTGTCTCGGTTACCTTTCGGTGAGTTTCAGCTCGATTCGGCGGTTTTGCGCCCGGGCCTCCGGGGTGTCTGCCGGGTTTACGGGCTGGAACTCACCAAAACCGTTTGCGGCCAATCGGCTCGGCGGGATACCCAGCGCATCGACCATGTACCGCACTACGGACAAGGCACGACCCTGACTAAGTTCCCAATTGTCGCGATAGCGCCCGGAACCGGCCAGCGGCACGTTATCAGTGTGACCATCAACGCGGATCACCCAGTTCAGGCCTTCGGGAATTTCAGCCGCCACGCTGCGCAGGATATTTGCCACCTTGGCGATGTCCTGCTGCCCGGCCGGTGACAAAACGGCCGAACCCGTGTCAAACAGGACCTCGGACGAGAACACAAAACGGTCGCCTTCGATCCGAACGCCTTCTTCATCCCCTAGGACGTCGCGCAATCTTCCAAAGAACTCTGACCGATAGCGCTGCAGGTCCTCGGCCTGCGCCGCCAATTCCTGATTTTGTCCAGACAGAGCTTCGGCCTCGGCCTCCAGCCGGGCACGCTCAGCCTCTTCCAACAGACGCCGACGGCGTTCTTCCGAGGCCGCGCGGGCCAAAGCTGCGTTCAGGTCCTGACCCAGGGTCTGAATTCGAATGTCCGAAGCGGCGTTGCGTTCTTCATAGTCGTCCAACAACGCCTGCAACCCGCCAAGTTGTTGGCGCAGTGCCGCCATCTGTTGGTTCAACAACGCCGTCTCTCGCTGCGCTTTTGCGGAAATCGTTTTCTCATCTGAAATCGCATCACGGGCCACAGCCAACAGGTTTGCACGCTCTTCGGCCAATGAGCGCTGCGTTTGTGCCTCGGCCTGCGCCTCGGTCTGCGCAGCCAAAGCGGCTTGTAGTTGCGCCTGCAACTCCTCCGCATCCAGCGCACCAAACTGGCGCTCAAGCTCGGCCCTGGCGGCTTGTGCTGCGGCAAGCAGGGTCAATGTATCCTCAGCTTCTTTGCGCTGTGCTTCCAAGGCCAGTGTCATTGCTGTCAACTCGGCATCTGCATCCTGCAGACGGTTGCGCAGGTTCTCGGCAGCTGCAGCTTCGGCTAGCTTGGCGGCCTCTTCCGCACTGATCTGTTCTTCCAGTTCACTGATCCGGGTGGATTGCGCCGCGTCGCTTTGTTCAAGATCCGCAACCAACGCCTCCAGCGCCTCGCGTTGGGCGGCAGCCAGCCGGGCGGCTTCGGCCTGTTCGTCGATCTCAGATCGGCTTTGCGCCAGTGCGAGGTTCAGCGCCTCTTGGTCCTCCAGCAACTTGGCGCGCTGGGATTCCAGTGTTGCAATGGCACCGCGCGCCCGCTCCTGATCCGTCAGAAGTGCGGCGACCTGCGCCTCGAAATCCGTGATACGTGCCTGCGACAAGGCCAGGTCCACTTCGGCCCGCGCCAGCGTATCTTCAGTTTGCGACAGGGTCGTGTTCAACGCGCCAAGACGGGCCTCCAGGCGGCTATTCTCACGCTCCTCCAATCCCAATGCCCCGGCCAGCGCTGCGACTTCGTCCGACAGGGCGGTCAATTCGTCCTCTTGCCCGGAAATGGTTTCGCGCAACACGAACTGCACCACCATAAAGATGGTCAGAACGAAGGTCAGCACCATCAGCAAACCGGTGATCGCGTCAACAAAACCCGGCCAAACCGAGCCCTGAAAACGCTGACCTGTGCGACGGGACAGAGCCATGGATTACTCTCCTTCCGGAGCGGTGCGCACGGCGCCTCGGGGCAATGTCAGAGCTTTGACCAGCAATTCGATATCCTTGCGCAGTTCGCTCATGCTTTCCTGACGACCGGCCGAAATTTCTTCGAGGATACGCAAAAGTTGAACGTCCATCGACCGCAGGCGCATCCGGCTTTCGGCGTCAATTCCTTCACCCGTGCCCTGATCACGCATGTGATCCAACAGGGCGTCCTGCCCAAGGGCCACACGCTCCAATGCGGCTGTCACCCCTTCGGATTCAGACTGTCGCACATTCATCTCACCAATCGCGTCGACCAACTGGCCCAGTTTGACCGAAACGGCAGCGCGATCAGCCTCATGCCCTGAAAACAGGTCCTGCAGCGCATCCATCTGTTCGGACATCGCGTCCAGAACTGGGGTCAGAACCGCAATTTCCGCCCCACCTTCCTCAGCCGCGGCAAAGCCAACACGGGTGATTGAGGACAACCATTCCTCAAGCTCGCGGTAGAACCGGTTCTGGCCGTGACCAGCGAATAATTCCAGCAAACCGACGATCAGAGATCCGGCAAGGCCCAAAAGGGACGACCCGAATGCCACGCCCATTCCTTGTAGCTGGGCCTCAAGCCCCACCATCAGGCGGTTGAACACGGCCAGCCCTTCTTCGCCCTCTTGCGGGTTCAGGCTGCGGATCGTGTCGACAATGGCTGGGACGGTGGTCGCCAGTCCAAAAAACGTGCCCAAGAGACCCAGGTAAATCAGAACATTGGTAATATAGCGCGTGATCTCACGCTCTTCTTCGACGCGTTCCGCGACCGAATCCAGGATCGACCGGGTCGAACTTGAGCTGATCTGCGATCGTGCACCGCGTTCGCGCAGCAATGAGGCTAAAGGTGCCAGCAATTGCGGCGTGCGCGCGTCTTCGCGGACAACGCCGCCAACAAAAGCTTCAATCCAGCGCACCGACCCAATCAGCTGTGTCACCTGAAAGAAACAGGCAAAAACGCCGATTATGAAAACCAGGATGATAAAGCCGTTCAGGTACGGGTTGGCCTGAAATACCGGCAACACATAAGGCAGCGCCATAAAGACGCCCAAGCCTGCCAGGCCAATTGCGACCAACATCATCACAATTTGACGGATGGGATGCGAGAATTGGGGTCTCGCGCCCTGATGTGCCTGCGCCATGCGCGTACTTCCCGGTTCTTGCCTGCTCTGGCGTGAATCTAGCCAAAATCCGCCGGGTACGCCAAGGATTTATGCGGTAATGCTGCGCACCCGTTGCGCTAACCACTCAAGATCGGGATCGCGCAGGTCGATCTCGGCCAGATGTTCAGCAGTATTATACAGGTATTCTGTGTTCGGACCGCGCCCACCAATTGCGTGTGCTATGATCTGCGCCTGCTCTTCCAATGGCATACCGCCACAATATTGGACGTGATCCGCGTCGATCACATAGGTCACCGCGGTGACGACTTCGCCATTGTTCAAATGCACATCAAGGTTTTTCTCGACATAGGCTGACGAAATCAGCTCACGCTCGCGCAACTCATGCAAGGTGCGCTCTTCATGGCCGGCCTCGACCGAAAGTGCCAAGCCAGTGCAATTGGCATCGGCCTGTTCATCCAGTGCCAGCACAAGGCCGGGGTGTTCTTCGGTGCCGCGATGGTGGATCGAGCTCATGCAGAACGACCGGGCGTATCCATGCAATGTGGCGTGTTCGCTGCGGGCGACCGGAAAGCCCGGATTCCACAGCAGTGATCCATATCCAAAAACCCACATCGTCATAGCTCTGGTCCTTGCCCGTTTCGGCCTATAAACATCAAATTCAACGCGGGAAAAAGGGCCAACTGCCATGCGCGGTCTAATACGAGTAGTCATTTTCTTAACGGTTATCTGGAGCGCCTATTGGTTCGTTGCCGGATTCGGTTTGCGCAACGCAATCACCGCCTGGTTCGACAATCAGCAGGAACAAGGCTGGCAGGCGGACTTTTCCGATGTTTCAACAGCCGGGTATCCGTTTCGTCACGTTACGCGCCTGAACAGTCCTGCTCTGGCAGACCCGGTCAACGGCACCGCGTGGAGCGCGGATTGGATTGAGTTCCAAAGTCCTGCGATCTGGCCCGGGCGCCAGGTGCTGCGCTTTGCCGACACGCCCCAGCGCCTGTCCTATTTTGATCAGACTGCGACCATTGAAGCCAGCGATCTGCAAGCCGAGCTACAGCTGCAACCCGGTGTGGCGCTGGAGCTGGAAAAAATGGCTTTGACCGCGGGTTCATGGTTGATCACCGATGATGCCGAAGCGCTGGCTGGCGGCGATACGCTGACATTGGTTATGGAACAGACCTCTATTCCGGTAACCTATGCCATCGGCGCTCGAATAGACGGGTTTACCCCGGGAGATGGTCTGCGCGATTTGATGCGGTCTGCGACCACGTTGCCGCAGGCGTTTGAGACGCTCGAACTGGACATGACGGCCACGTTCAACAAACCGTGGGATCGTACGGCTCTTGAACAGGGCAGACCGCAGCCGGTGAAGATTGACCTGAACCTGGCCGAGATGAAATGGGGCGCTTTGCGTTTGTTTGCGGCGGGTGAGCTCGACATTGACTACCAGGGCATCCCAACGGGCGAGATTGCGGTCAAAGCTGAAAACTGGCGCGACATGATTGCCATGGCCAATGCCGCAGGCGCCCTGCCCGATCAGGCCGTTGATCCTGTGACACGGGCACTAAACTTTATGGCCGGACTAGGTGGAAACCCAAACGCGCTGGACTTGCAATTGAACTTCCGCGACGGCTTCGTGGCACTTGGACCGTTGCCGCTGGGGCCTGCGCCCCGCCTGATCTTGCGTTAACGGCAATATGGCCCGCGACGATGGCGGGCGGTATCCAGATGGAAATGATCCCGGTGATATCGGTCGGCGTTTGGCCCTAGTACAGTGCCAAACGGCCCGCACGCTTCGCGCCAGATCTTGACCAGTTGTTTTTGGGACGGGTTCTTGCGCCACCCGTTCAGGACCGACACAACCTCTCCATCGGCCATCTTGAAAGCCGAGATATCAATTGCACGGCCTTTGCCGTGCTCGGAAATACGGGCGCCTTTACGGTTGTTTCGCGTCCGACACGCATAATGCGCGGCGACCTGCAACTGGACCACCGGCCCGCGTCTCTTGAAGGTCGGCTTGACTGCCTTTTCAACCCACTTGTTCAGCGCAACAGCCGTTCCACAATCCATCGTGGAAGGACGACTAAGCGTCACCCCCGAGATCGAGGTGATCTGCACTGCGTCCTTGATCCCACACGCCTTGATCTTACCCGGTACAGTGCCGACTGGCTTGCCCTGTATATTGATGTCGCCGCATACCGACCCCTTACGCAACTTACGCTTTTTGAACAGCGCCTCCTGCTCAAGGGCTTTGGGCCGCAGGTACGGCTTCAGCGATGTGTCTGGTCCAAGCAGGGGCAGGTCTGCGGGACGGGCCGCGACCGCCAAAACCTGCGGCGACGCTGGCCGCAACTCCGGGCGTATCGTCGCCGGAGGCAGCTGAGGCAACACCGCGCTGCTGAGGACGATCTGTTGCGGGACCAGTACAGTGCCGGGCCGCGACAACGGTACTAACGAGCGTTCCAGTGAACCAGCCTGAGTCGACGCTGCGCAAAGCGCTGCAAATGCAATCAGAGTGGTTCTCCAGCCCCGTGTCATGGGTTCGTTTTCCCCCGTCCGAAATCTGGCGCATCCGTGTCTTGCCCGGCGTCAATGATGCCGCGGCGGATCGCGCGTGTACGGGTGAAATAGTCGAATAGTTGCTCGCCGTCACCTGTTCTGATTGCGCGCTGCAAGGCAAACAGCTCTTCGGTAAACCGGCCAAGGATCTCCAGCGTCGCTTCCTTGTTGGTCAGGAACACGTCACGCCACATCGTCGGATCCGAGGCTGCAATGCGGGTGAAGTCCCGGAACCCCGCAGCGGAATACTTGATAACTTCGGTATCGGTGACCCGACGCAGATCATCCGCCACGCCAACCATTGTGTAGGCGATCAAGTGCGGCGCATGCGATGTCACGGCCAGAACCAGATCATGGTGATCCGCGTCCATTTCATCAACGTTTGAGCCCATGCCTTCCCACATCGCTCGCAGGCGGGCAATCGCGTCCGGATCAGAGCCTTCGACCGGAACCAACAGGCACCAGCGGTTATCAAATAGCTCGGCAAATCCCGATTCCGGGCCAGAATGCTCGGTCCCCGCCAACGGGTGCGCGGGTATGAAATGAACGCCATCAGGGATTTCAGGCCCAACGGCCTGAATAACGTGGTGCTTGACCGAGCCGACATCTGTCACTGTCGCCCCAGGTTTCAATGCGGGCGCAATTTCCTTTGCAACAGCCCCCATCGCGCCGACAGGGACGCAGAGCACGACAAGATCCGCTCCCTCGACCGCCTCTTGCGCGCTGTCGCAAACGCGGTCGCACAGACCGATACGGCGGGCCGTTTCGCGGGTGGCCTCGGACCTCGCATAGCCAGTCACCTCGCCCGCAAGCCCGGCGCGTTTGATCGCCCAGAACATTGACGAGGCGATCAGGCCCAGCCCGATCAAGGCCACACGGTCGTAAACTTGGCTCATGCGGCGCCCCCTTTGAACGCAGTGATGGCCGCAACAACGCGGCGGCAGGCTTCTTCGTCGCCCACGGTGATCCGCAGGGCATTTGGCAGGTTGTAGCCCGCCACGCGGCGCACGATCAAACCCTGGGTCTTGAGATAGTCGTCACACGCTTCGGCCTCGGCCTGGTTGGCAAAGCGGGCGAGGATGAAATTGGTGCAGGACGCATCCGACGGAATCCCGATCTTGTCCAGTTCTTCCGACAGCCACACCCGCAGGCGCGCGTTTTCAGCCTGGCAGAAGGACAGGAATTCCAAGTCATTCACCGCTGCCTCTGCAGCAGCCAACGCGGTCAAGGACAGGTTGAACGGCTGGCGCACCCGATTCAGAACGTCGATAATCGACTGTGCGGCATAGCCCCAGCCGACACGCATCCCACCCAGACCGTACACCTTGGAAAAGGTGCGCGTCATAATCACGTTGTTAAATCGGTCTACCAGCGATGCACCGCCGTCGAACCCTTCGACAAACTCGGCATAGGCCCCGTCGATCACGATCAGGCAGGTCTTGGGTAATGCCTCGGCCAAACGCAGCAATTCAGCCTCGGGGATCATAGTCGAGGTCGGGTTGCCCGGGTTCGTCACGAACACGATCCGGGTCTGGTCGGTCACGGCGGCCAAAATGTTGTCGACATCCACGTGGCGGTTGCGCTCGGCCACCATCACCGGTGTCGCGCCGGCCATACGGGCGATGATCGGGTACATTGAAAACCCGTGCTCGGTATAGATGACGTCATCGCCCGGCCCGGCATAGGCCTGGGCGATGAATTGCAGCACCTCGTCACTGCCTACGCCGCAGATTAACCGCGCAGGGTCCAACCCGTGCCTTGCGCCTACCGCTGCGCGCAAACTGGCGTGGTCGGTGCTGGGATACCGATGAAGCGTCGCCGCACTACCGCGCACGGCCTCGATCGCCTTGGGGCTGGGACCAAACGGATTTTCGTTGGAGCTGAGCTTGATCACATGCTCTACCCCCGCCACATGCGACTGGCCGCCCTGATAGAGCGCGATGTCCATAATGCCGGGTTGCGGGGTGATCTTGTTCATAAGAGGCTCCGTTGTTGGAGCCTCTCATACCCGTCTCAACGCGTTGAGAAAAGCGGCAATTCCGTCACGCCGCTTTGAAGCGGGCGGTCGCCGGGTCGGCGTTGTAATAAGGGGCGAATTCTTCTGTCCTGTGGGACAGGTCATTGACGCTGTCGATGATGAACTGAACCGTCTCTTCGCTCATAAGATACGAGAAATTCAGGCGGACCCATCCGGGTTTCTTCATCTCTTCCCCTGCGGACAAAGCAGCATGCAGTTCAGCGGACGTCTCACGGTCGATATCCAGCAAGCGATGCGCATATGGCCCGGCACACGCGCAACCACCGCGCGCCTGAATGCCGTAGATGTCGCTGAGCATCCGGGTAAACAGCTGCTGATGCACCGGCTGGCCAGAGTTGTCCCGCACAAGGAAAGAATAGATCGGCAAACGATGCGGGTTTTCAGTACCTAGCAAAGTCAGGTTCGGATTGTCGCCCCACCCTTTCAATGCCATTTCATTGTACCGGGCTTCGCGTTCAGCAATTTCATCCGTGCCGACGACATCCTTAACGATGAAGGCCAGCGCGGCGCGAATATCTCCGATCACATTGGGTGTTCCGGCTTCTTCTCGCGTGGCCAAATCCTCGCTGTAGTCATGGCGCCAGGGCGACACAAAGCTGACAGTGCCGCCACCAGGCCAACTTGGGCAAGTGCGGCGAACTGCGTTCTGATTGACGATCAGCACACCGGACGCGCCCGGGCCGCCCGGGAATTTGTGCGGGGATACTACGATGGCGTCCTTGCGCGCATCTTCTGGCCCCATGTCCATCGGCAAATATGGTCCACCACCAGCGTAATCCCAGATCGAAACAGCGCCATGAGACTTGAGCAGCCGCGTGATCGGGTCCGGGTCTGTAATGATACCGGTTACGTTAGAGGCGGCGGAAAAAGACCCGACAATCAGATCGGAATCTGCATTGTCCACCAATGTCCGTTCAAGTGCACCGAGATCAACGCCGCCTTCGGGCGCTTCGGGAATTTCGATGACCTGCGCTTTGCTTTCCCGCCAAGGGAGGATGTTCGAATGATGCTCATACGGCCCGATCAGAACAACCGGCCGGTCAGCCCCCTCAATTCCCGTCAAACTGACCAGCCGGTTAAGACCCGCAGTGGCGCCGGACCCGGTAAAGATCACCGCGTCGTCTTCCTTTGCTCCAACAATGCGGGCTATTTCCGCGCGCGCTTCGCGGCGCAGACGGGTCATGTAAGACCCGCAATAGGAGGCCTCGGTATGGCTGTTGGCATAAAAAGGCAGCACCTCATGGGCGACAAAATCCTCTACCTGCTGCAGCGCACGACCGGAAGCGACGTAGTCCGCGTAAACCAGCGGAACGTCCCCATTCAGACCGGGGATCAGAACATTCTCTCCGATCAGCCCTTCGCGCAGGGTTGAATTGCGAGTGGTGGATTGGAGGTCTGCGCGAAATTTGGACAAGGTCATGATTGGTTCTCCGTATTGCACTACCAAATATGATTGAATGAGGATACAGAAACTTCACCTTTCTTTTGGTAGATTTCTAAAATTTCGTGTCATATGCTTCGATATGGCCGAAAAACTAGATCAAATTGACAAGCGTATCCTTCGCGAACTTCAAACAGACGCAACACTGTCGCAGCGTGAGTTGGCAGACCGAGTCGGGTTGTCGCAA
Source organism: Ruegeria sp. CDSA246 (assembly GCF_059611225.1). Taxonomy (NCBI): domain Bacteria; kingdom Pseudomonadati; phylum Pseudomonadota; class Alphaproteobacteria; order Rhodobacterales; family Roseobacteraceae; genus Ruegeria; species Ruegeria sp. CDSA246. Next base: position 139,282 of record NZ_JBXWPD010000012.1, read on the forward strand.
AATGCCTGTTGGCGGCGGCTGAAGGCGTTGAACGAAAATGGCGTCATTACCGGTTCGACCGCTCGGATCGCCCGCGAGAAATTGGGACTGAGCCTTGTGGTCTTTGTTATGCTGCGCACCCGGCACCATTCGGCGGAATGGCTGCAAGCCTTTCGAAGCCATGTCCTGACCATCCCCGAGGTGGTGGATTTTCACCGCATTGGTGGCGACTATGACTATCAGTTGAAAGTCGTCACACAAGATATGACGTCATATGACAAGGTGTATCAGCGATTGATCGACAAGGTCGAACTGGACAGTGTGACCTCGTACTTTGCGATGGAGGCCATCGCCGAAAGCAGGCCGCTGCCAATTTGACTCAGCGCCTTCGGCGGGCTTGATCAGTGATTTGGCTGCAAGGCTGTTCGTAGGTTGTTACGCGTTCAATTCGAAATGCAGCTTGTGCAAGCCGAGCGTGAATTCCAGCATCCCACCCAATGCGGGCGTTCTGCTGAGGCACTTCGGTTGATACTTTTTGAAAACCCGAGACGCAAATTTTGGACATGCCGTCAAACCCAATACGCGTCGTCACATGACCAAACAAAAAAGGGCCGCGCAAACTGCGCGGCCCTGGAATTCTGGGTGTCGGCGAAAATTAGTTCTTCGCGTAGAATTCGACGACCAGGTTCGGCTCCATGACGACCGGGTACGGCACATCGCCCAGGCCCGGCGCGCGAACGAAGGTCGCTGTCATTTTCGAGTGGTCGGCGTCGATGTAGTCAGGCACGTCACGCTCGGCCAGAGCGGCAGCTTCCAGAACAACGGCCAGTTGCTTGGATTTGTCGCGTACTTCGATTACGTCGCCTTCTTTGACACGGTAGCTAGGGATGTTGACCCGCTTGCCGTTCACTTTGACGTGGCCGTGGTTCACGAACTGACGTGCAGCAAAGACAGTTGCAACAAATTTGGCGCGGTAAACAACAGCGTCCAGACGACGCTCCAGCAGGCCGATCAGGTTTTCACCGGTGTCGCCGTTCACACGTACGGCTTCGGCATAGATGCGGCGGAATTGCTTCTCGGTCAGGTCGCCATAGTAGCCTTTCAGCTTCTGCTTGGCGCGCAGCTGCAGACCGAAGTCCGACAGCTTGCCCTTGCGGCGCTGGCCGTGCTGGCCGGGGCCGTACTCACGACGGTTGACTGGGGATTTCGGACGACCCCAGATGTTTTCCCCCATCCGGCGGTCAATTTTGTACTTGGCAGACGTGCGTTTGGTCACGGCTGATCTCCTTCTTTAGGTCGAGGCCCACACAGGCCACTATGAAGGGCGTTGTCCTCTTGAGGTTTCCCCCATGACAGGAATCCCCTTACGGGGCCCACCAACACCAATGAAGCCGCGCTTATATCCGCAGAACTGGCGGAGTCAACACGACTATGGTTTTTTTGCTATGTGCGAATGCAGGCAGCCTGATTGGAACCTTAGTCTGCTACGCGTCGGACGCCCGCAACTGCGTTTTCCCACCCATTATCCATCGGCGACCGCGTCGGGAAAGCGACAACGGTTTGGTCCGGGAGGCTGGAATTGCTTTCGCTTTCAAACTCGGTATACGCGCTGACCCAGAATTCCTGATCGCGCGCAGGATACCCGTTTTCGAAAACCAGCGTCGGGTGTGTGTCTCCGGCAACCGAAAACAATAGCGCCGTGTACTTTTGTGCGCCATTGGTCAAAACGATACGACCCAGTGCTCCGTCTGCCAGATTCGGCGGCGGCGCTATGCTGCTTAGCACTTTTGATGCGTATGCTTCGGCCTGACCCGACAACACAAGGCCCTGTTCGGCCGGACTGGCCAATGAAAGAGCCTGCCCACGCCACGACCATGCGGCTCCTACTTTCAAAAAAGACTGAGGCGCCGCCTCAAGTCCGTTTAACTCTGTCTGCGTCCACGAAATGGATATGCGACCGCTGTCCCCGGCTGTCATTGTATCCGCCTGTACCTTTCAACAAATCACTGCTTACTGCACCTTCTTATCAGGACAGAATCTGGCGGAAAAGAGACCGAAGTGCAGCAATCACGTAAATGTTTCCGGTGTGTCAAGTCAAACTGATACTAAAAGCGAAATTAATTCAACCTTAGATTGTTTCTGACAAATAACGACGCACTAGCCTCAAGAAATCTCAAAGCGATTCTCTACTCAAATATTTGTTTTTAAATTGCAAAATAAGCCTAGGGTATTCGCTCTTCGTGTACCACCAATTCCAAGCGGTATTTTGGAAACCATGATATTCCGGTTCATCCAATCCTATCTGGGCCTCCGATTTGAGACGTCCGATCGTTGCATTGCAGCAACTAAATTGGGCAGCGGTACCAATCTGGGCCTGCCCTTGCTTCAACTCAACAATGGGTGCCATCCGACCGCTTCAGCTTTTCCAAGTACGCGCGTTTCGCGGCCGCCACCTCTTCATCGCTCAAATTCGACCGGTTCAGGTCCACAAAATAGTCTGCGCCTCCGGCTGGCTGGACGTTCCGATTTTCACTTGTGATGAGCCTGTCGGATCTCACGTTCAGAATGGAAAGTGCCTTGATCAACGGGAAATCGTGATCGCCCAGACCAGAAACGTTGACAGATTCGACCTCGGCACGCGGTGAAACCACTTCATTCACCCGGCGCACCACCGCCTCAAGATCTGCACCCTGTTGCAACGCCCTCCCGTATTGTGACAGATCCTCGCGGATTCTGTGGCTGCGAAGGTTTTGCCAATACGTACTTCTGATCCAATCGGCCGCGTATCTGGTCGTAAACAGAAAGATAATGCGATCCCCGGCATCAGTCAGGCGCGAAACCTCATCCAACAGGGCTTTGGAAAGAACGTGCGTTTGCTCATATGACCAAACCCCTTTGCGACCGGGGATCAAACCAGCGAATTCTTCATTGCTGATCAGCAGAGGTTTGCCACTTTGGTCTGCAAACGGCTTAAGCGCCTCGCGAACGGTTGCTCCGAAATTGCGAAGGGTGCGATCCTTGGGGGCGACCGCATACCGCCGCGCAGCCAGGCTGGCTTCTTGCAAGTCATCAGGCAAAAGAACATTCACGCGATCTTTCAGGTATCCCCGATTTTTCGAGAGCGTCTTTTGCAAGGTCGTTGTGCCCGTTTTATGAAAACCTTGATGAATTACGACCTTCAAAACATAACGTCCCGTTCGTCCTTGGCCTGCGTGGTGTTGGGCTTTCAAAAAAATGCCAAACCTGCTCAACACAGGTTTGGCGCTTCTTTGGTCAGACCAATTTGAATGTAAAATGACCCATAGTTTGCCCATTTGGCAAACACTTTTGGCATGCAAATCATAGCCTTAATCGAGACCCATCTTTGAATGTTACTCTTTGGCGCCCATAAAATACACATAGCATGCACATTAAATCTAAATACTATTTCTCATGAAATTTGAGCCCTCAGTTTGAGCTGATGGTTGTTTTAATGCCTTAAGGCCCACGAAGTCGCCCTCTCGCACTACTGAAAATCAAAGACCAACTGCTGTGAGGCATTCAGCAGCCCGATTTTTCGCCCCATTGAAGCTTCTGCTTTCAAAGTAACTTCAGCAGCAGCACGTGCATCTTCTCCGGCATCATGGTGTTTGAATTGAAGCCCTAACACCTTCTTGAGATTGGCCAGACCATGCCCACCATTGCCCCTCAACTCCGGCCAGGCTTGGCGAGCGATGGTAACGCTGTCTGACCATACCGACTTCAACACTTGAAGTCCTGCAAGTCGGCACGCTGCATCAAAGGCTTTCTCATCGTAACGGCTATGTTGAATAAGCGGATTTGCTTCAAGAACCGGACGCAGGTCTGGCAGTACTTCTGCAAATTTGGGGGCGTTTTTGACAGTCGCAGCATCAATGCCATGCAATCGGGTGTTGCCTGCAGCGAATGGCGTGCAGGGATCGATGTATGCACTATAAGTTACAATTGAGCTGTCAAACCCAACAAAAGCGAGGCCAATTTGACAGATGCTCGCGATATCGTACCCGGCAGTCTCGACGTCCACAGCTATGAACCTAAGGTTGTCGCTCAGCGGTTCGACCTGATTGAAACAGGTTGGTAAAGACAAAGATGCAGCAATGGCCATGATAACGACTTTCACACGCTCACTGACTGATGCAAAGCCCGACCAGTAGCTGAGCAAAGCAGCCAGGCTTCTTTTCCTGACCACGCAGCACATGATAGCAGTCATTGGTACAGATTGTAGCGAACAGCGTAAGAGAGCCCAAACTAACGGATGCTGCGACACGCACGAAAGGCGGCTTACAAGCGCGGTATGCGATGCGATTAAGAACTCTGATCAATAGGTCAAAGAGACAACATGATCGATCAAGAGCAATGAAAAAGAGTTCTTGCTACTTATGATAAGCTGATTAACCAGCGAGGGTTGCCGGGTGTACTTGTGAACCCCGTACGCGCGGAATGGTGTGGTCACGAAATGGCGGATCGTGACAAAAAAATCGCCCTATTGATCATCAAGGAGCTTCAGAAGAGATTTGCAGCGTCACATCTGCACGAACCAAAGATCCTGATACAGGGGTGCGTTGCAAAGATTTATCCCGGTGAAGTCATAGAACGGACCTCTAGTCTGACTGATCAGTCATAGATTTCTACCGACAGCGCATCCATCGCATATGAGGTTTCGATATTTGCCCGGCCGTCCACGTAATTGAGTGACTGGGACCTGTTCAGTGCCCGCATTTCTCCGCTTATCCAGACTGGCTTATATAACTCATCGATTTCGAAGCCTTGTTCATATCGCACATAAACCATCTGATTGGCTGGAGGTGGTGGTGTGTGAATGCAGGCTCCAACTGTCGGAACCAGAAGGAATTCGACCGCCTTCTGGTCGACAATATCCAGGGGAAGGAGATAGCCGGGAAGGCGCACGTTCTCTCCTAAAAGGTCAAGGTTCGGTTCGCGCGCGGCAATCAACCGTTCGTTCATCACAATTTCGCGTTGTTCAAACAACCAATCTGGGTCAAGGCCTTGAGATACGAGGTCTTCGCGTATCTGAAACGCTTCGGCGCGCTTCTCGTCATCCGCAGTGTCCGCATGCAGAACCTCAATCCGATAAAGCATGGCCAACGCATTGACCTGAGAATATTCTAGGGTGGTAAAAGGATCGTGGTAGGGCCGCTCTTCAGGAAGGAGATCCTGCCAACTTATGTTGCGCGGATCCGCTGCTAGAAGAGGCCCCGCAATCGCAAGGGCGAATAAGATATTCAGAAAATGCGCAATGGTCTTCATTTCAGCGGATCCTTTTATTCAAAGCCGCACCGACAGTCCGTCTGATAGCGTCATACGGTACACCCTTAACGCAGGTATAATACTGGCAAGAAGACCAGAGCAGAAAACGAGGGCTATGAGAAGAACCTCGCGAAAACTCGGCAGGCCAACACCGATGCGAAGCCCAAAATTTGCGGCAAGAATCGGATCTATCACGAGCGTGAGAACGCTGAGCGCGATTACTCCAAGCACGATGCCGGCCAACAACAGTAAAACGGCTTCAAGCAAGATCAGGGAAAATACGCCGGCTGGTGTTGCGCCCACGGATCGAAGGATCGCAAATTCACGCCGCCGGTTGTCGAGCGAAGCAGACAACATGACCACCATGCCGATCATTCCAGCCACTGCCACAGCGCCTGCCATCAGACGCAGCGCAGTCTCGGCCGTACTGGTAATCGACCAAAGCTGCAACAGCGCAACATTAGGAAGAACAGCGGTCAGTGCCTCGTCGCGATGGTCTGCCAGTTGCCGTTGAATTGAAAGCACCGCCGTTTTCTCCTCCAGCCCGGCAAAAATCGCGTTGATGGTCCCCGGTTCATGATCATGGCCATCGTGATCGTGCCCGTCAGAGGTCGTGACAGTTTGCCCCTCGTCTTCATGGCCGCTACCGTGAGCATGGCGGTCGTCATGTTCCTGATGCCCTTCTTCGTGCTCGTCAGGCTCGTCTAACTCCACATGGTCATGGTCTTCGTGTTCTCTGGCGACTTCTGGTGCTTCGATCAAAACGAATGGGTCCGCAACCTCTGACGCAGGTTCTTCGTGCAAGGCGTTAAAACCCTCGAGTGAGACAAAAACCATTCTGTCGACGGCCGTCCCGGTATGCCCCAGCACGCCGGTCACTGTGAATGGCGCTTCGTCGTGCACATCAAAGGCGACTTCCCCTGAGCCATGGGCATTCACGATTTCAGTACCTGACGTGTACCCGAAAGCCTGAGCAACTTTTGCTCCAATCACTGCGCCATCTGGAGATTTAAACGGAACACCTTCAGCAAAAATCAGTTGCTGGCCGCCACTATGACGAAAGTGGTCAAAATATTGCTCGGACGTTCCGATCACGGGATATCCACGATGGTTGTCACCCATCATGATTGGCACTGTCCAGCTTATCTGGGGCAGATCTTCGATCATCTCGTAGCTGTCCCAGCTGATACCAGCGCCAGTTGTGCCGACACCAAAAACCGTTGCCATCAGGATCTGCACATCGTTTCCGCGTGCCGCAATGATCAGGTCGATCCCTGATGCAGAATTGGCAAAACCCGCTCGTGCCTCTGTTCGCAGTCGTTCAACCCCAACAATCAAAGCCACGCTCAAGGCAATGCTAAGAACAGTTAACGCAGCGATAAAGCGGCGATTGAGAAGGCTTTTATAACAAAGAATAAACATCACGTTTTGCCTGCGTTCAGCATCGGCAAGTCAACGCTCCGATCGAAGTGTTTTTCTAGGCTGCGATCATGGCTGACAAATAACAAACTCGCCCCTGATGCTTTGCATTCCTTCAACAACAACTGGACAAACGTGTCTTTCGCTTCCTCATCCAAAGCCGAGGTGGGTTCATCCGCCAAAACTACTTCAGGCGCCCCTATCAGAGCACGCGCCGCCGCAACGCGTTGTTGCTGCCCAACACTCAGTGCGCTGGCAGGTCGATTGATCAGCTCAGCATCCTCGAGACCCAGCTCACTTAGCAACCGTGTTGCGGTAGCTTTGGGGTCTGGCCCCGTCCGATTGCGCCGTTGCGCTGAAAACCGGCAGGGCAGCAACGTGTTTTCAAGCGCGCTGAGCCAAGGCAAGAGATTAAAGACCTGGAAAACAATCCCCAAATGATCCACACGAAAACGGTCACGATCACCTCCGGCCAAAGCCCCGACATCCGTGCCTGCAACGCGAACCGCGCTTTGCGGTACATCGATCACGCCAGCAATTGCCGAGAGCAACGTGGTCTTACCGCTGCCACTGGGGCCTCTCATAAACACGCTTTCCCCGGCCTCAAGATCGAAGCTATCGACTGAGAGAACCGGGTCAGATTGACCGGGCCACCGAAACACCAAGGATTTGAGCTCTACAGTTTTCATTGATGACACAGATGCTTTGGCTTGGTTTTTCAAAGATAATTGAGCTTTTTAGTGATCCAGAAAAGGATCTCTGCCAAAACACCAATGGCTCCGGCTTTGTCTGTCTTGACCAAAGCTGTTCCTGACGTTCCAAATTGCAAGGAATTACTGTCTGCACCTGCAGGTATTTCAACCAATACGATGTAGCTGGATATCCCGGCTAGTTCGCGCAATGAGGGAAGACCTGATCTTAGATCAACAGTACCTTCGACAGTTCCGACCGGAAAATCGGAAATACGGCCGGTAATTTCTCCACCGGGTTCCGTTCTAAAAGCAAGCCGGATTTCATCACCGACCGAAACATTAGCGCGACTAGATTGGGGCAGAGTAGCAATTACTGCATAGTCCCCAGGTTTGACAAAAGTTATTGCCCCTTGTAGCGGAGTGGCGCGGTTACCTGGTCGTAGTGATACAGCCGTGACAACGCCGTTTCCCGGCGCTTTTACAACTGTTTGCTCTAAATCCCAAAGAGCTTGCGCAAGTGTCTGCTCGGCCTCCACAACACCTGCGTCACGCCCGTCGATCTTCGCGGCGATACGTCGCTCAAGGCTTGTCTTCCGGGCTTCTGCTGCGCGGATATTCGCGGTCAACTGGTCGATGGTTGAGACAGCCTCTTGCAGTTGGAACGTGGTTGATGCCCCGCGTTCTTCCAAACGGATGATGTCATCACGACGCTGAATTCCGAAAGTCAGCTGAGCAGTCAGGGATTCAATCTCGGCCTCGGCAGCTGATAAATCTGATACCAGTTGGTCGGCAGATGACTTTGCAGTTTCCAAGACAGCTTCGAGCCGGGAAACCTCGGCTTTGAAAACCTCATTATCTATCCGGAATAGGGTCTCGCCCTTTGCGACTTCCTGGTTTGGCTCCACAACGACTTCTGTAACCGTGCCCGCCACGTTCGGAGCAATATTCGTTGAAACACCCTGAATGGATACCGGGCCAGTCGGAGTTGAGTGGTTCAGCGCACCGATGACCACCAGAGCGATAACAGCGGCTACACCGTAAACCAGAGTTTTCCAGAATCCATTCCAGGGGAGAAGGTGAAACTTGGAAAAGACCAGCCAGACTATTCCAAAGTAGAGGCCGAGTACGATTAACAAGACTTCATTCCTTCGTGATGTTTCCGGAAAATTCGAACGACCACCCAAACTTACGAGTGATCGCCCTGTTTGTCATGATGACTTAGTTGTCACCTTGCTCTTCCAACACTTTGCGGTTGGCTTCACGATGGCGCCACGCCGCGCCCATACTCTCTTTCAGATTTTCGGGAAGCGCTTCCAGAGGAACAACAAGGTCGTCATCAACTGGCCACTCTGTCAGCAGCTCAGGATGATATCCCTCGGGATAGTACAGCTTAGGATCGATCTCCATATCGCGCACGTAGGGTTCTTGAATGTCTTCGCGCCGATGGGGTGGCTTCGGCACGATCAATTGACCATTGCTAAAGTCAAACTGCGGCGCACGTGAGTTTGGAAACTCGGGCAATATGCCTTCGCGAACCCATATCTGATCTTTGGTGACGTTCACAACGATCCCGTCAGGCGCTCCAAAGTGATAGGGGCCTTTCCAATGCTCTCGGATTTCCGCTACGGTTTCCTCGATCTGATAGGGGTCATAGCTCATGTGAGTGTTCATCAAAAGCCTGGGTTGCACCAGGTTGGCAATGTAGCCGGCCGCATAGCTGGGCGTGTGATGGGTATCGACGGTATACCGCCCGAGGAATGGCGGCACGCCTTGAACTCCGGATGAGATTTCGATGATTTCCTGCTGCTGTTCCGTGACGAAGACATCACAGCCTTTGGCAAAAGGAACATCGATCATGTTGGGTCGACCGTCACCCGTCCAGATGAAGCACATGCCATTCCAATCCATCCGGTATCCGGACGCACCGTCCTTGGCATGGCTTCTTTGCCAGTGTGTGACTTTGACCCCGTCTTCATCATAGATCACGCCACCATTGTCACGGAAATCAAATTCGTTGACTTCGATGTCCCAACCTTTGCCAACGGGAAAGACGCTGAACGCATCCCGGTGCCAGCCGGTCATCATTTTCATGCCTTCTACCATCGTTGCGGTGCCGTACTCCTTGGTGCGGCCGGATGGGCCGTGGACCGTCAACTGCTCGTGCCATCCACCTGCCCAGGTTCCGAACATCCACAGGTACGGCAGCCCACCAAAGTGGTCCACGTGCAGGTGCGTGATGAATACATCGGTAATTTCATTCAGTGCATATCCACTGGCAATGATGTTCGCTGGTGAGCCCTCACCAATGTCAAACATGAAAATCTTACCGTTACCCAGCTCAACAAGAATGGCTGTGTTCATTTGCCCAGGGCGAATGAACGGGGCAGATCCCATGAAGATAATTCTCATCTCGTTGGGCTGTACATCTTCTGTGCGTGGGAACCAGTTTGCCGCACTTTTCAACCACGGTTGAGGAGAGATGCCCTCAAAGGTCAGACCCTCTTTCCAACGTCCCATTGGGACGCCGCCAGTCAGTGCAGCCTCAATATCTTCTTGGGATGAGGGCTCCTGTACCGGAGGAGCCTGACCAAACGCATTTGTGGCGAACAATGTCGCTGCGACGGCGAGTGCGCTGAGTGACTTAATTGACTTCCTCTGTCTGTCTTGCAGCATATTTTCAGTCCTTTGTTCGAGCCTGGGTGAATATGGGAACCACTTCTGAAATGGCTTTCGGGACAATCTCTGAATTGGTGAATCGAGAGAGATGCTCGGCGATTTCCTCGGCTAGCCCGTCTAGGCTTTCGGTGACAGGATCGATCAGACATGGTGACGTCCGCTCATTGACCTTCCGGGCCCTCTCCAACTCGGTTGAGAGCAACTCGAAGTCACCGCAAAGTGCCTCGAATCCACGATGGTTCTTTCGCATAACGCGGATGCGGCTGATTTGGTCCGGAAAAGCGAGCTCTAGTAAGTTGATGTCCGTCATTGCCCTGGCGCCTAGTCCATCTCTGGGCACTAGGCTGAGGGCACATCGCGCAACGCGGAAGGGTTACACCGTGAATTTAGGGTGACATTCAAATATTCATTTGACAGTATGAGGTTGAAAATACAGAGAAACTTGAAGTTTCAGATGCCCGACAGAGAATTGACCCTTGATCCGGAACGTCACGCGACCCGTGTGAAGTACGCGCTGGACCAGGTATTGGCGAGTGACATATTTGGCAAGGCGGAACGCCTTCGGAATTTTCTGAGCTACGTTGTCGAAGAAGCCATTGCGGGTAGATCCGAGGCTATTCTTGGCAAAACAATCGCTCAGGATGTTTACTTCAAGAGTTTTGCCAGTGATGACGGCCACATCAACGTTGTTCGTGTGGATGCGGGGCGGTTACGGCGGAAACTTCAGCAGTACTATGAAACGGCAGGTGCTGGAGACGATCTGCGCATTCACATTGATAGCGGCGGCTACGCGCCTTGGTTCGAGGACCGCTCTGGTACAATTCAGAGCAATGTCGATCACACGCCATTCAGGCCAGGATTACCTTGGCGGATTGGTATCCCTGCTGTCACCATAGCGATCATTGCTCTTGCTTACGTCTTGGGCGGGCGCATGGAACAGGTTGTCGACCTCAACCCAAAGACATCCGCGCGCTCACTTGAGCGACAGGCTCTATCCGCTAAATCACCCGCTGCAGTACAGGCGTCAAATTACTGCGATCAAGCTCGGGGCCTGCTGTTTCCAATCGCAACTATCGATAACCAGATCCTGGCCAGCGACGTATTTAGAATGGCAATAAATGAGGCTCCCGATTTTTACTGTGGATATGCCGGATTGGCCCATAGTCTGGGAACCCAGGCTCTACTAACGCGAGGCGAGGAAGAGCGTGACGCGCTGATACTGTATTCAGGACAAATGGCACAGAAAGCTGTGGATATTGCGCCCTCAAACGGCTGGAGCCAATCGGCAATGGCATGGGTGTCTTACGTTTCTGGCGACTATGACAGCGCATTGGAATATTCAGCACTCGCCCAGTCGCTTCGACCCAATGACGGAAACGTTCTGGACTTTCGCGGCGTGATACTACTGGTTATGGGTCGCTTTGAAGAAGCGTATGACGTCAGCGACCCAAGCCACCCCAGAGAGATAGGAAGTCATCGGTTTGCCCACAGGAACATTCACGCGGTTGCCAGTTTTCACATCGGTGAGTTTAGGGAAGCAATCGCATCTTTGAAATTTGCGAGTGACAATGGGGACCCGGTCAGCGCGCTCTCTTTGGTTTATTTGGCGGCTGCCCATCAGAGTTTGGGTGAATTCGAAGAAGCAAAGGCAACACTAAAACAACTTAAACAGTCCTGGCCAGAGTTCAGGCCAGATCTTGTACTAGCTGTGTTTTATTCCAGTCCAGATTTATCAGAAGAGGTGATTTCAGCCTTAACGGATGCGGGATGGCGGTTTTAAGATATACCCTTTCGAGCCATGGTTGGAGACAGGCCCACGCACGTAAAGTGTGTTTTACCGCCAACACAAGCGAACATACCTTGGTAGTTTTATTGAACGCCGAAAGCGGTCATTGGAATTTGTTGTAGCTAACGGCGGAATTGTCCCGCATCTTACCAGTTTAAGCGTCGTGTAGCGAACGCCTGCTTCTCGGCAATAGATGCATTCCGCATGGTCTGTATTTACCTGAACCGATTCAGAGCCTAAGTGCTGACAGTGACTGGGGCAGCGGCCTCTCACAATGGAGATTTTGTGAAAGAGTCCCGGGCCTAACGCCCGTTCCTGCCGACGCAAATTCAGGAACACCCACACTGATAGGCACACTCATGCGCGACGCTGAGTGGCCCGTTTGTTGTACTTTCGTAAAATCGAGACATCCCAATGAACATCTCAAAGCACGAGCAACGTGTTTTGCATGAACTCGCTTTAGGCGGCGAGATAAAATTCGTGCGCGCTGACAACGGCAAGGTCAAATCCGTACAGTGCTTCACACGTTACGGCTTCGTATTCTCAGCTTGCACCTTGGACGTATTCACGCGGCTCAAGGAAAAGCGCTTCATCAAATCCATCAAAGGCGGCCAATACCGCATCACCAAACTGGGCAACACATCCGTGCGCGCCCAAATGAACCAGACTTGAGGAAACACACATGAAAAACGATGACATTGACGCCATTCTAGACGTCCACCGATTGGCATTTGGCGAGGCCGAAGGCGAAGATATAGCTCAGCTCGCCAAGAGCTTCCTTGACCATCCGGAGACGATTTCGATCAGTGCTGCACGGGACAGGAAACTCGCGGGTAATGTGCTGTTCACGCCATTTGTCTTTGCGGATCATCCCGATGCGACATGCTACCTGCTCGCACCGTGCGGCGTTGTTCCAGAATACCAAGGCCATGGCGTTGGAAAAGAAAACATGGAGACTGGCATCGAGCACCTCAGGTCCATCGGAACGGACGCAGTGTTCGTGTTGGGTGTCCCGACATTCTACCCGAGATACGGCTTTGTGCCGACCCAAAAGCAGGCACCTTATCCTGAATTGATGAGAGCGGCTGATGCTTGGATGGCTCTGGAGTTGACCTCAGGTATAGTCGAAAGACTGAGCGGCCCGACAAAGGCTATCCCACAATTCATGCATCCGCATTGGTGGGATACGTCACAACACGGTTGATGTCTGCATCGCCAGCAGAACCAGGCACTCGGTTTCAATGAACGAGTGCCTGGTTCGTCCCGCGATTGAAATCAACTCCACCAAATGCCGCAATTTCCCAATTTGAATGCTATCGCCATCCAATAATACGGTTAGATCAATAATCATACCAATTAGTATGTGTCTGACGTCAGCGCCAATGGGACAGTTTAGGTCGATTTGATAAGAGAGGGTTTCTGGCTCATCGTAACCGCCAAG